>JBDLWC010000240.1:0-5549 GCA_039804485.1 Verrucomicrobiota bacterium | reverse complement strand
CTGGCTCGGCTTGTTCTTCGTGTCGCTCGCGTACGCCCAGGAGCGGAAGTGTCCGCTGGAGGGCTACCAGTTCGCGTGGGGTGACGAGTTCGACGGGGAGAAGGTCGATGCCTCTCGCTGGGATTACCGGACCGGCGTCCGCTTCTGGAGCGAACAGCGACCGGAGAACGTCTCGCTGCGGGGCGGCCGGCTGGTCCTCGCCGGCCGCAAAGAGAAGACGGCGAAGGCCGGCTACACCGCCGGCGGCATCATCAGCAAGCAGGTCTTCCGTTACGGATATTACGAAGCCCGTTTCAAGGTTCCTGCGGGCGCCGGCTGGCACACCTCCTTCTGGATGATGCGCAACGGCGACCGGGCCGGTCAGCCGATCCAGGAGATCGACGTCTGCGAGAACGATTCCGTCAGCCAGAAGGACTACGGCATCAACACCCACCAATGGTGGCCGCGCCCGCACCAATCATTCGGCGGCAAGCGGGTGAAGACGCCGGTTCTCTCGGCCGATTTCCACGTCTGGGGCTGCGAGTTCACCGCTAAGACCCTGAAGTATTATTTCGACGGCAAGGTGGTGCATCAGGCTGACGCGACCGTGCTCCAGCATGGCGACATGCATGTCTGGCTCACGATGATCGCCGCGCCCCTCGGCGGCACGAAGGCCGTGGACGACGCCAAGCTGCCCGGCGAAGCCGAATACGACTACGTCAGGGTCTTCGCCCGGAAGTGAGGGCGGCCCGGGTCGGATAAAGGCTGGAATCCGCGGCCTTCTTCCGCACGCTGAAGGCAGCATGGCGACCATCCTCTGCATGAAGTGGGGCAAGAAATACGGACCGGAATACGTGAACCGGCTCCGCTCCATGGTCAGCCGCCACCTCACGATCCCGCACCGCTTCGTCTGCCTGACGGACGACCGGACGGGCCTCGACGCCGGCATCGAGACGTTCCCCATCCCCAGCCTCGAGCTGCCCGCAGGCGCTCCCGAGCGCGGGTGGACCAAGCTCGTCTCGTTCTCGCCCGCGCTGACCGCCGCCGGCGGCCCCGAGCTCAAGGGCGACGTCCTCTTCCTCGACATCGACATCGTGATCGTCGGCAACATGGACGCCTTCTTCGAGCAGCCCGGCGACTTCCTGATCATCCGCGACTGGCAGAAGGGCGACTACACCGGCAACTCATCGGTCTACCGCTGGCGCGCGGGCACCTACCCCGACGTCCTGGAGTATTTCCGGGCGAACCTCGACGCCGTGCGCAAGCGCCATCGTAACGAGCAGGAGTTCCTGACGGCGCACCTCAGCGCGCAGGGCAAGGTCAGCTACTGGCCGGAGACCTGGTGCCGAAGCTTCAAGAAGCACTGCGTCAAATATTTCCCGTTCTCGTTCTGGCAGGCCCCGGAGATCCCGGCCGGCGCCAAGATCGTCGTCTTCCACGGCCTGCCCAATCCGCCCGACGCGCTCGTCGGTCGCAGCGGCAAGTGGTACCGTCGCGTGCTGCCCACCGCGTGGATCGCCGAGAATTGGAAATAAGCGGCAGTCTCGGGGACACGCGGGCAAGGGGACACGGTGACAAGGGAAGGTCGGTAAGGACCCCCATAAGGAAACCGGAGACCGGAAGATCAGCCGAGGTCTTGACGCTCATCGGCTGATCTTCCGCTTTCCGGCCATTGTGTCGGCCGCTTGTCCACGTGCCAACGTGCCCACGTTCCCCCCTGCGAAGCGCTGAGCGCCTGCGCGCTTATTTGCTTTCTTCGGCGGCCTCGTCGTTGGCGGCTTCTTCCTTGGCCTGGGCCTGGCTGCTCAGGATGGGCTGCGCGAAGAGACGGCCGTCGGGGAGGTTGGCGATGTAGCCTTCGCCGATGAGGAACGAGAGGTCCGTGAGCACCTGGCCCTTGGCGGCTTCGTCGGCGTTCTCGCCGGCGAGGGCCAGGACGAGGTCTTTCGCCTGCTGGGCCGGCTTGCGGTCGAGCGAGTCGAAAATCTTGGCCATCGGGTCGCTGAAGGCGGACTTCGGGTCGCGGCAGCGGCGACGGACCGAGCATGCGTAGGTGATGCCCTTGGAGCCCTTCTTATAAAGGTGGAACCCTTCCTTGCGAAGGCGTCCGCGGATGCCGTTGGCGGTGTCGAGGGGGAACGCGCGTTGCTGCTCGAGGGCGAAGCGCACGGAATCGCGCAGCGGGCCCGGGTTCATCTCTTCGAGCAGACGGCCGGCGAAGCGGACCCACGGATGGGTCTTCACCACCTGGTCCTTGCGGAAGGCCTGCAGGAAGCCGCGGGCGGCGTCGAGCGACTCGAGGCGTTCCGGTTCGCCTTCTTTGCGGTCCTTCGGGGCGTATTCGCTCCGGGTGGACATCGACTTCAGCCAGGCGTCGATCTGTTCCTGTTCGCGGACCATCTCCAGACGGCCCTTGAAGCTGTCGAACGGCACGTTCGGGCAATGGCGGGCGTGGTGTTCGCGCAGGTTGCGCTGGTAGCTGTGGTGCGTCGGCGCGCCGAGCAGCTTGCCGGTCTGCGGGCACTTCGCGACCATGAGGAAGGAGCCCTTGGGGGCTTCGACCTCGACTTCGACCACGTCGAAGAACTTGTCGAGGTGGCGGGACATCACGTGAGAGACCGCTTCGGCTTCGTTAAGGAAGGGGTGGCCGTCGGGGATGGACACGGCGAGCAGGGCGTCGGGGCGCTGTTCGGCTTCCAAGTGACGGACGACGATCGAGAGGCGGTCTTCCTTGTCCAGGATCAGGCGGGCGACCTCGAAGAGCTCGTAGGTCATCTTGCTTTTCTTCATCGCGCCGCCGAGCAGTTCGAACTTGGCGTCGTCGGGGAAGAAAGCCGTGGCGACGACGGGGCGGAAGGCCGGGGCGTCGTCATAGCGGGAGGGGCCGCGGTCGTCACGGCGCGGTCCGCGGTCATCGCGGCGCGGGCCACGGTCGTCGCGGCGGGGGCCGCCGGGACCGGCGCCGGGTCCGTCACGGCGGGGGCCGCGGCTCTGTCCGTCGCGGGGCGGGCCGCGGCGTTCGCCGCCCGGGCCGTCGCGGAAACGGGGACGATCGCCATCACGACGCGGGCCGCCGTTGCCGGAGCTCACCTTTTCGGAGGGGCCGCTGACCCAGGAAGGGCCGAAACCAAGGGAGGAGAGGTCCAGTTCGAAGGACTTTTCCTTGGGAGGGTTGTTATCGGCCGAGTCGGAGGACATTGAACCGAAGAGCGTTGGGAAAGAAGTCCGCTTGGCAAGCATCGGCACAATCGCTTTTTACTTGCACCAGCCGTCAGGACTTCCAGCGTGCACCTTCCTTTATTGCTCAGGTGGTGGAATGGCAGACACGCATGCTTGAGGTGCATGTGCCGCAAGGTGTCCGGGTTCAAGTCCCGGCCTGAGCACCAATTTAGGCTGGGTCGGTCCGGAAACGGGCCGGCCCTGTTTTTGGTTCACATCATCGCCGAGTCCTTGCAGTAGTAGGCCCATGGCCACGCAGGAAAAACTCGACGTCCTCATCCTCGGCTCCGGCGGCCGGGAGCACGCCTTGCTCAAGGCATGCCTGCGCAGTCCCCGCGTGGCGAAGGTCCGGGTGGCCCCGGGGAACGGCGGCATGGCCCTGGAGGCCGAATGCCTCGATGTCGACGCCGCGAACCCTTCCGCCGTCCTCGAGCTGGTCCGTCGCCTCGGCGCGAATTTCGTGATCGTCGGCCCGGAAGTCCCGCTCGCCGCGGGCGTCGTCGACGTCCTGGAGGCCGCGGGCGTCCCGGCTTACGGTCCCCTCGCCGCGGGCGCGCGGCTCGAGGCCAGCAAGGCCTTCAGCAAGGATTTCATGGTCCGGCACCGCGTGCCCACCGCCGCCTCGGAGACTTTCCGGTCCTTGGCGCCCGCTTTGGCTTACGTGCGCCGGCAACCCGTCCCGATCGTGATCAAGGCTTCCGGTCTGGCGGCAGGGAAGGGCGTCGTCATCGCGACGACCCACGCCGAGGCCGAAGCCGCGCTGCGCGACATGATGGAGACGAAGGTCTTCGGCGCGTCGGGCGACGAGGTCGTCATCGAGGAGTTCATGCAGGGCGAGGAGGCCTCGATCATGCTGATGGTCTGCCGGAACGAGTACCTCATGCTGCCGCCGAGCCAGGATCATAAGCGCGTCGGCGAAGGCGACACCGGCCTGAACACCGGCGGCATGGGGGCTTATGCGCCCACCACCGTCGTCACGCCCGAGGTCGAACGCCGTCTGCGCGAAGAGATCATCGCGCCCACGCTGCGCGGCCTCCAGGCCGACGGCATCGACTATCGCGGCACCCTTTACGTCGGCATCATGGTCACCGCCGCCGGTCCCAAGGTCGTCGAATTCAACGTCCGCTTCGGCGATCCCGAGTGCCAGGTGCTCATGCCTTCGCTCGAGACCGACCCCGTCCAGATCATGGAGGACATCGCGCATGGGCGCTTCCGGCCCTCGGCCGTGAAGCTGCGTCCCGGCGCCACGATCATCGTGGTGCTTGCCGCCGGGGGTTACCCCGGCGAGATCCGCAAAGGGGATCCGATCACCTTGCCTGCCAGCCTGCCGGAGGGCGTGGATATCGTCCACGGGGGCACTAAGCGCCTGCCGGACGGACGGGTCGTCACCACCGGAGGTCGCGTCCTCGGCGTCGTGGCCCATGGCCCGACGCTCCAGGAGGCCGCCCGCCGGGCTTACGCCGTCGTCCCGCAGGTCCGTTACGAGGGCTGCCATTACCGGCGGGACATCGGCTACCGTCAGCTTCGGCGCGACGGAGTCCTTTGAGCGCTTGAACCGAGGGGCTTATCCTTCATCCTGAGCCCATGGCCGTCGCGCGAGACACCGTCACGTTCGTCTGCACGGGGAACACCTGTCGCAGTCCGATGGCGGAGGCTTTGTTGCGTGCGACGCTGGCCAAGCAAGGGCAGGGGCTCGAGCGGTTCAAGGTCGCCTCGTTCGGCCTGGCCGCGTACCCGGGCGACCCCGTCTCCGCGAACTCCGTCAAGGCCATGCAACGTATCGGCCTGGACGTCGCCGGGCATCGCAGCCGTCCGCTCACCCAGGCCGACGTCGACCGCAGCGCGGCGATCTTCGGCATGACCGAGTCCCACCTCGCCGCCCTGCATTCCCGGTTCGACGGCCTGCCTCAGCTGGTGCTGCTGATCCGGGACGTCCTGCCGACGGACGTGCCTCGGGACATCCCGGACCCTTTCGGCGGCGGTTACCGCGATTACGAGGAATGCCGCGATTCCATGGTTGAAGCCATGCCCGCGATGGTCGAGTTTCTGCGGCAGAATCTCCCGCGATGACCAGCCCGCTTACGCTTTCCTTCGGCAGTGACCACGGTGGTCTGGCCCTGCGCCGGGCGTTGATCGACGCCTTGCGGGCCAAGGGCTACGCCGTGCTCGACCGCGGCACCGAGACCGAGGCTTCGTGCGACTACCCGGATTACGCCCACGCCGTCGGCGCCGACGTCGTCGCCGGCCGCGCCCGGTTCGGCGTGCTCGTCTGCACCACCGGCATCGGTATTTCCATCGCCGCCAACAAGATGCGGGGCGTCCGGGCCGCCTTGGTCCAGAGCGCCGACGCC
>JBDLWC010000239.1:0-3896 GCA_039804485.1 Verrucomicrobiota bacterium | reverse complement strand
CCTGGAGTCGACCCGCCAGGAGATCTTCGAGATGGAGATGGGCGGCGCCACCCAGGCCCGCATCCAGATGGCGGCCTTCAACCAGCTGCTGAGGCTGCGCCAGATCTGCGCCGACCCCCGCATCCTCGACCCCAAGATGGCGGAAGCCGACTCCGCCAAGCTCCAGGCCTTCCTCGAACTCGTCGAAGAGTCCAAGGACGCCGGCCATCGGATGCTGGTCTTCTCGACCTTCGTGACGGCGCTGAAGCTCCTCAAGGAAGCGCTGGAAGACCGCGACATCCCCTACTGCTACCTGGATGGCTCCACCAAGGACCGCCAAGGGGTCTGCGACACCTTCAACTCGACGCCGTCCATCCCCGTCATGCTGATGTCCCTCAAGGCGGGCGGCACCGGCCTCAACCTGACGGGCGCCGATACGGTCATCCATTTCGACCCCTGGTGGAACCCCGCCGCCGAGGCCCAGGCCACCGACCGAGCCCACCGCATCGGCCAGACCCGGACGGTGACCAGCATCAAGCTGATCGCCGCCGGCACCATCGAGGAACGCGTGATGGAGCTGCAAAAGTCCAAGTCTGAGATGTTGCGTAAGCTGCTGACGGAATCAGACTCGGCTTCGTCGGGACTCAGCCTCGACGTGATCAAAGACCTCCTCCGGCCGGACTAACCCATGCTTTCCGCCTTCATCCGCCGCAACAAATCCCGGAGCGAGATGTCGTTCCTGGAGCACCTGGACGACCTGCGCGTCTCCCTCCTGCGCGTGCTCGGCGTCTTCGCCGTCGGCATGGTCGCCGCCCTGATCTTCTACCGCGAGACCCCCGCCCTGCTCAGCCTGCCCTTGCAGTGGGCGAAGCACCCGGAGACCTCCCCGATCGGCTTCATCCTCAGCCAGCCTGACCCGGGCCTCGTGGCGATGGGCGAGCTCAAGGAGTTCACGTTCATGGGCGTCTGGAAGGTGCTGATGTACGCCGCCTTCGGCGTGGGCGTGGCGGTGGCCTCGCCGGTCTTCCTCTACGAGACGGCCCGCTTCGTCGGCCCCGCCCTGACCGATCGCGAGAAACGCGGCCTGATCCCCTTCTG
This sequence comes from Verrucomicrobiota bacterium, assembly GCA_039804485.1. Lineage (GTDB taxonomy): Bacteria > Verrucomicrobiota > Verrucomicrobiia > Opitutales > UBA953 > UBA953. Next base: position 2,819 of record JBDLWC010000239.1, on the reverse strand, counting down.
CGTCGCGGCGCTCATCCTTTTCCTGCTCGGCGCCGCCCTGGCCTTCTACTGGCTGAGCCCGATGTCCATCCAGATCTGGCAGCACTTCGCCGAAGGGCTGCAGATGGAAGTGACCTGGCAGGGTTCGGATTACTACGCCTTCGTGGTGATGATGTGCCTGCTCACGGGCCTGACCTTCCAATTCCCCCTCGCCCTCATCCTCCTGATGTGGCTGGAACTGGTCCGGCCCCGCACCCTCCTCCGCTCCTGGCGCGGGATGCTGTTCGGCATCATGATCCTGGTCGCGATGATCACGCCGATCGCGGAGCCGATCTCGCTCTTCGCGATGACCGGCATCCTCTTCGGCTTCTACCTGGCCGCGGTCGCGATCGGGATGGTCATCGTCCGCCGCAAACGCGTGGCCCGCGGCGACAAGCCGAACCCGGAAGACGACGACCTCGACGACGACGACCTGGATGACGACGAGCCGGACGATGATGATCGCCCCCGCCGCTCGGTCGACCCGGTGACCCCTTCGACCCCGAGCCTCGGCGTGGCCGCGACGGCCAAGCCGAAGTCCACCCCTCCGCCCGCCGAAGGCGACCTCACCTCCCTTGACTAAGCCGATGACCCTCCGTTTCACCTTCCTTCTCGCCTTGCTGGCGGCCGCCACGTCCACGTTGACGGCCCAATCCAGCCTCTTCGGCAAGAAAATCCCCAAGGGAGAGCCCGAACAAGCCGAGACGCCCATGGCGCCGACCCCCGCGCCGAAGCCCCCGACCCCTGCGCCCAAGACGCCGACGCCGGCCCCGACGCCGCCGCCCGTCGACGAAGAATCCGTCGAAGAGGGCGTCTCGATCGCCCCCTTCCGTCCGGCCGTGCTCCCGACGGCCAAGTCGACCCGCACCTTCCAACTCGCCAAGATGAACCGGCTCGGGGCGACCGAAACTCCCCGGGAACTCCAGCGCCTCTACTCGATCTTCGCCACGCAGCGCATCGTCGACGGCTCCCCCGCGGGTTCGAGCAAGGCCATCGGCTTCCTCACTTCGATCAGCTACCTCTTGGTCCAGGACTTCGGCGATAACCGCTTCCTGGCGAAATGTTCCTGGGGAGCCGCGGGACCCGCGGACGCCCTGCCGGCCGGCAATGACACGATGGCCGTCCTGCTGCTCGAAAAGCCCGCCAAGGTCGGCGACACCGGCAAGATCACGGGCATGCACGCCGGTACGGTCTCCCTCAGTTTCAAGGCGGAATACGCGCCCCTCACCGGCCGCCGCCTGACCTTGCGCCGCGAAGCCTTCCTGGAATGCACCCGCCTCGAAGACAACCCGGCCGGACTGCGCCGCTTCGTCGAAGGCATCCTGGCGGGGGCGGATTTCCGGGTCCTTACCCAGGAACAGACCTCGTGCAAACCCTGCGGCGGCCTCGGCTTCACCCGTGAACCGCAGCGAGGCAAACTGCTCGACAAGCATATCCCCTGCGAGGACTGCAACGGCACCGGCAAGCAGGCGCTCTTCGTCGAGACGAAATTCATTCCCTGAGGGATTTCCTCCCGCGGGAAAGCCATCCTGCGCTTGCGCCTGCCGGGCATCGCGAGCAAGTTGAGGCGTGTCCACCCCGTTGCACGCCGGCCTCGAAGCCCACTTCGCCGCCCTTGAAACCTTCCTCGCCGAGCAGGAGCTCGCCTTCGAGCCGGAAGTCCGGCCGATGGTGCGCGATATCCTCGCCCACCCCGGAAAACGGCTCCGTCCTTTGCTCGCCTTCGGCGCGGGCGCCGGCGGCCCCCCTCCGGCCGCCCTCGTGCGCGGCGCCGGCATCGTGGAGCTGGTCCACCTCGCGACCCTCGTGCATGACGACGTCCTCGACGGGGCCGACACGCGCCACGGCAGCGCCACGCCGAACCAGACCCACGGCGCCCATGCGGCCGTGCTCTTCGGCGACGCCCTCTTCGCCCACGCCCTCGTGCTCGCCGCCGACCACCCCACCCCGGAACTCTGCCGGATCGTGGCCCGCGCTTCCCGCGAGGTCTGCTCCGGCGAGGTCTGCCAGACGTTCTCCCGCGGCCGGGACGCCCTCTCGCTCGAGGACTATTACCGCCATATCCGGCTGAAGACGGCGGAACTGTTCGAGGCCGCCTGCCAGGTCGGTGCGCTGATGGCCGGCCGTCCGCCCGAACACGTCGCGGCCTGCTCGCTCTTCGGCCGTCACCTGGGCATCGCCTACCAGATCTACGACGACCTGGTCGACCTGCTGCAAGATGACGCCAAGGCCGGCAAGACGCTCGGCACCGACGCGGCCAGCGGCAAGCTGACGCTGCCGATGCTCCTGGAACGCGACCGTTCCGGACCGGGCTTCCTGCGCGAACTGCGGGCCGGCGGCGACGCCCGCAAGCTGATCTCCGCGGAATCCTGGCGCGAATCTTTCCGTCGTCTCGACGCCGAGATCGCCGCGGCCGAGCAGGCGCTCGACGTGGTCGCGGGTTCGCCTTCGCCGTTCTTCCTGCTCCGTCTGACGGGCTTCCTCCGCGAGGCGGCCGCGCGCCTCACGCCCGCGGCGTGAGGATCTTCCGGACGACCCGGTCGGAACGATCGGCCCTCGGCCTGGTGTTCGGCCTGCTCGCCTTGGCGACGGGCGCGCTGCTCCTCTGGCGGTCGCTCTGACCTTACGGCAGGAAACGACGAGGGTCGAAACCCCGCGCCGTCAGGGCCGCGCGCAAGTCTTCGAGCTGCACTTTGTCCCCCGGTCGCACGCCCGCGTCACGGAACCATCCGGCGCGCATCTCGACCGCGAAACGGACCTGTCGGGACAGGGAAGACGTGGTCTCGGTATCGCCGGCGGTC
>JBDLWC010000238.1:0-3045 GCA_039804485.1 Verrucomicrobiota bacterium | reverse complement strand
AAAGACCCGTGCCGGCGACGCCGATGCCGGAGCCGAGCTTGTCGGTGATCTCCTTGGCGGTGGCCTGGGCGGCCTCGACGTTCTTGTCGACGCAGACGATATGGGCGCCTTCCTTGACGAGGCGGTGGGCGGTCTCCTTGCCGATGCCGGAGCCGGCGCCGACGACGATGATGACCTGGCGGGCCAGTTCCTTCTCGGCCGGCATGCGCTTCAGCTTGGCTTCTTCGAGCAGCCAGTACTCGATGTCGAAGGCTTCCTGCTGGGGCAGGGCGATGTACTGGTCGATGGCTTCGGCGCCGCGCATGACTTCGACGGCGCAGTTATAGAACTCCGCGGTGACGCGGGATTCGGACTTGTCCTTGCCCCAGGCGATCATGCCGAGGCCGGGGATGAGGACGACGGTCGGGTTCGGGTCGCGCATCGCCGGAGAGTTCGGGCGCTTGCACGCGTTGTAATAGGAGGCGTAGTCCTTGCGGTACTGCTCCAAGGCGGCGGCGAGCTTGGTCTTCAGCGCGGCGGCGTCCTCGGTCTGGGGGTTCCAGCCGACGTAGAGCGGCTTGATCTTGGTCCGGAGGAAGTGGTCGGGGCAGGAGGTGCCCAGTTCGGCGAGGGGCGGAGCGTCCTTCGAGTTGACGAAGCGGAGGATCTTCTCGTCGTCCTGGATCGTGCCGATGAAGCGCTTCTCCTTGGAGACCTGGCCGCGGAGCCAGGGCAGGATGGCGGCGAAGGCGGCGTGGCGCTTCTCGACGTCGAGGGTCTGGTAGAGGGCTCCGCCGAAAGCCTTGGCGTCGCCGCCCTTGGCCTGGTACTTGGCTTCGATGTAGGCCGCGGCCTGCTCGATCATGCCGAGGGTGAGCTCATAGCAGGCCTTGTCTTCGTCGGCCCAGGAGATGAAGCCGTGCTGGCCCATCATGATGGCCTTCACGGCCGGCTGCTGGCGGGAGATCTCCTGCATGGCGAGGCCGAGCTCGAAGCCCGGGCGCATCCACTTCACGTAGGCCATCTTGCCGGCGAAGATCTCCTTGGTCAGGGCTTCGCAGTTCTTGGAGGCCGCGATGGAGATGACCGCGTTGGGGTGCATGTGATCGACATGCTTGCCGGGCAGGAAGCTGTGCAGCGGGGTGTCGATCGACGAAGCGCGGGGGTTCAGGTTGAAGGTGGCATGGTTATACATCGCGACCATGTCGTCTTCGGCCTGGGACTTGAGGCCCTTGTCGGCGCGGGCGGCGTACGACTTCTGGAGGCCGATGAGCTTGTCCTGATAGAGGGACGAGAAATTCTCGCGGTTGCTGGTGCGAAGGTCGCCGCCGGAGCCCTTGACCCAGAGCACCGTGGTGTCGGCGCCGGTCAGGGGATCCTTCTCCACGATCTTCGAGGAGGTGTTGCCGCCACCGGTGTTGGTGATGCGCTGGTCGGCCCCGAGCTGGTTCGAGCGATAGACCAGACGGCCGACAGCGTCGAGCTTGGCAGCTTCGGCATCATTCCAGAGGTGAGAGACGTACTTGTATTGGGACATGGTGGTGACGTGGAAAAGGGGAGGGGTGAGTGTTAGGGGGGTTTATGACTTCTTTAAACCATTAAACTTGGCCAAGGCGGCGGACCAAGCCGGGGTGGTCTGCGGCTTGTAAGTCACTACCTCAAAGGAGTTTCGGACGACCTCGCGCAGGGCGGCCAGGTTCTTGAGCTCTTTCATGGCGATGGCTTGGACGAGAATATTCCCGGCCGCGGTGGCCTCGACCGGTCCGGCGATCACCGTCCGGCCGGTGGCGTCGGCCGTCGCCTGATTCAGCAGCGCGTTCCGGCAACCGCCGCCGACGACGTGCAGCCGGGCGATCTTGCGGCCGGTGAGTTTCTCCATGCCGTCCATCTCGAAGCGGTAGAGCAGGGCGAGGGACTCGAGGACGCAACGGGCGATCTCGCCGTGGGTCTTGGGCACGGGCTGCTTGGTTTCGCGGCAGAAGGCCTGGATCTTGGCGACCATGTCGCCGCGCTTGGCGAAGCGGATGTCGTCAGGGCGGATGAACGAGCGCAGGGACGGCGCCTTGAGGGCCAGCTTGACGATCTCACCGTAGTCGGAGACCTCGCCTTTTTCCAGCCACTCGCGCCGGCATTCCTGGAGAACCCAGAGGCCGACGAGGTTCTTCAGGAAACGCGTCGTCCCGCCGAAACCGACTTCGTTGGTGTACTTGGCCTTGCGGACCGTCTCGTTGACGAGCGGACGAGGCAGCTCGACGCCGAGGAGAGACCAGGTGCCGGAAGAAAGATAAGCCCAGTCGTCGCCCTGGGTGGCGGGCACCGCGGCGACCGCGGCCGCGGTATCGTGGGCGCAGGTCGTCACGACCTCGGCCTGGCCGAGGCCGGTCTCCTTGGCCAGGTAGGGGCGGAGCTTGCCGAGTTTCACGCCGGGAGCGACCGGCTTCGGGAAGAGGTGCTTCGGGATGCCGAGCTTCTTCAGGACCGGCCAGGCCCAGTCGCGCTTACGGGTGTCCCAGCACTGGCTGCCCGAGATCAGCGTCTCCTCGGCGCGGGCCTTGCCGGTGAGGAGCCAGGTGATGTAGTCGCCGATGAGCAGGAACTTGTCGGCGAACTCGAGCATCTCCGGGCGGTGCTCGGCGTCGTCGAAGAGCTGATACAAGGTGTTGATCGAAATCGAGGCGATGCCGGTCCCTTCGAAGATCTCCTTCTGCGAGAAGCGGCGCATGGCCGACTCATAGGCCTTGAAACTGCGTTCGTCGCGGTAAGTGAACGGGAGCGACAGCAAGGGGCCGTCGCCTTTGAGCAGGACGTAGTCCACGCCCCAGGAATCGCAGGCGACCGACTTGATGGGGCCCAGCTTGGCGCCCTTGGCCAGGCCGATGCGGATCTCGCGGAAGATGCGGATGATGTCCCAGCGCAGGGTGCCGTTGGCGGTGATGGCGCCGTTGGAGAAACGGTGCACCTCCTTCATGGTGAACTTGCCGGCCTTCAGCTGGCCGATGATGACGCGGCCGGATTCGGCGCCGAGGTCGATGGCGAGGTAATTGGACATGACGAAAAGGGTAGGGG
>JBDLWC010000237.1:0-4696 GCA_039804485.1 Verrucomicrobiota bacterium | reverse complement strand
CCCTTCGATCGCGAATTTCTCGGCGATGGCCTTGTTCTTGGCCTGCACGGCGGGGTCCTGTTTTTTCTTCTGCGGATAGTCGAGTTCCACGAGGACGAAGTCCTTGGTGACCGCGGCGAATGCCTTCTGGTCGAAGACTTCCTTCTTCAGGCGGATGCACCAGCCGCACCAGTCGCTGCCCGTGAAGTCGACCAGGACCGCCTTCTTCTCCTCGCGCGCCTGCTTCAGCCCTTCTTCGAGATCGGACAGCCAGGTGACCGCCGGCGCTTCGGCGGCTTTCGCAGGGGGCTGGGCGGGGCTGGCGGCAGCCTCCAGGTCGGCGGTGAAGGAAATCCCGAGCCCGAGCGCGAAGAGGACGAAGAAGGTGCGGTGCATCCGGCTAGCCAATCCTGAAACCGGAGCGAGGCAACCCTGCGTTGCTTTCAAGGCGCAGATGCCTCACATAACGGCATGGCCGGTTCCCGCATCCTCCTCGTCGACAATGGTTCCTATGAGCCTGCGGCGACCTTGGGCCTTCGCAGGCTGGCCCAAGAAGTCGGCCGCCTCCTCGGCCGGGAAATCCATCCGGTCTCGACCATGCATTCGACGAAGATCGACCCGGCGCTGCTCGGCGGCACGCCCGCGGTGATCTTCGCGGACGCCGTCCGGCAAGCCAAGGCCGACGGGATCGAGGAACTGATCGTGCTCCCCCTCTTCATCGGACCCAGCCGCGCGATCACCGAGTACCTGCCCAAGGTCTTCGTCGAAGCCGAGCCCGGCTCGATGAGACTGACGATCAAAGATCCGCTCTACGGAGAGAATGGCTGCGAACTGCGCGAGCTCTTGGCCGACAATCTCCGGGCGACGATCAAGGAGAGCGGCATCGGCGGCGGCCAGAAGGACACCGTCCTGCTTTGCGACCATGGCTCGCCGATCATCGAAGTGACCCGCGTCCGGGACGCCCTGGCGAAGGACCTCGCCGCGGAACCGGGCATGCCCCCCGGACGCCTGGTCGCCTGCTCGATGGAGCGCCGCGAGGGACCTGAGTATGCCTTCAACGAGCCGTTGCTGGCGACCGCCCTGCAACAAGCGACCGGCGACGTCATCGTCCTCATGCTCTTCCTCCTGCCCGGACGGCATGCCGGCCCGGACGGCGACGTCGCGACCATCGTCAAGGAACATGCCCGACCTGGTGCCCAGGTGCGCCTGAGCCCCCTGCTCGCGACCCATCCGAAGCTCGTGGAACTGATCGCGAAGCGCTCGGGCCTGCCTCGCGAGACCATGGCTTTGGGCGTTCGAGCGCGCAGCCTGGCCATCGGGGCGGCCGCCTTCGTGATCGGCGCCGTCTTATGGCGGCTGTTTCGCGACTAAAGAAACAATCAGGCGAGCGCCGCGATCCGTCCCATCAGGCCGGCATGTCGCGGAGGAGCGACGACGGCGCCGACGACCGCGATGAGCGGCGTGGGCAGCACGGAGACATCGACCTTGCCCGAAGCCAGGTCGGTCAGCGTCGTCAGCACGTCCGAAGCCCCGTCTTGCGAGACCTTTGAAAGCAGGCGGATCGGCAGGTCGGCCTTGGCGCCGGCGACGATGAGTTTCTCCGCGACGGACGGCAGGGCCTTCGCGCCCATGTAAAGGCAGAGCGTCGCGCCGGTCTCGACATGCGCCTTCCAGTTCTGATCCGTGCCATCGGCGCAGTGGCCGGTGAGGAAGGTGACGGAGGCGGCCTTGCCGCGGTGCGTCAGCGGGAACGCGGAATCGGCGCCGGCCGCGGTGGCGGCGGTCACGCCGGGCACGACCTCGAAAGGGATTCCATGGGACGCGAGATGGTCCATCTCTTCGCCGAGACGACCGAAGACGCCGGGGTCGCCGCCTTTGAGACGGACGATCAGCCCGCCTTGACGGACCTCGCTCACGAGCACGGCGTTGATCTCATCCTGCGTCATCGAATGGACTCCGCAGCGCTTGCCCACCGGCACGATCTTCGTCGTCGCCGGAATCTCCTCCAGCAAAGCCTCGCCCGGGAGGGCGTCATGGATGACGACATCGGCCTGCTTGAGCAGACGCAGGCCCCTCACGGTGATCAGGTCCGGAGCTCCCGGACCCGCACCGACGAAGACCACCCGGCCCATGTCGCAGTTAAGCATCGATTTAAACTTGACCGCTATTTATGTAATCCTAACCTATCTTATCAAGTATAAATCATGGACCCTACCTCTGGCAAGCCCCTGGCTAAGAACGAACTCCTCAAGGCCGATAAACCCGACCTTTCCGGCACGATTCGCGAAACCCTCGCCAATCCGGAGGCTGACCGCTTCAGCGGCGACGACGAGCAGTTCATCAAGTTCCACGGCATTTACCAGCAAGATGACCGCGATAAGCGCAAGGTGGCCAAGGAATACTCGGTGATGGTGCGCACGCGCCAGACCGGGGGCATCGTCCCGGCCGCGCAGTACCTCGTGTACGACGAGCTGTCCGGCCGTTTCGCCAACGGCACCCTGCGCATCACCTCCCGTCAGACCTTCCAGTTCCACGGCGTGCTGCAGAAAGGCATCGGCCCCCTGATCAAGTCGATCAACGACGCTCTCTCATCCACCCTCGCCACGTGCGGCGACGTGAATCGCAACGTCACCGCGCCGTCCAACCCGCCCGTCGACAACGTCGCCGTGCAGGTCGACGAAGACGCGTTCACGCTGACCCGCGCCCTGCTCCCTCGCACCACCGCCTACCACTCGATCTGGGTCGACGGCGTGCAGGTCGACCTCGGTCTCGGCGAGAAGATCGCCAAGGCCCGCGCCTCCGTCGACCAGGCCAATCCGTACATGCCGCCGCCCGCCGACACGGACGAGTCCGGCGCCCCCGTCGACCCGCTCTACGGCAAGACCTACCTGCCGCGTAAGTTCAAGACCGGCTTCGCCATCCCGCCGAACAACGACACCGACATCTTCACCAACGACATGGGCTTCGTGGCCATCGTCGAGAACGGCAAGCTCCTCGGCTACAATCTGCTGGTCGGCGGCGGTCTCGGCACTTCCCACGGCAACAAGGCGACCTACCCTCGCCTCGCCGACGTCATCGGTTTCATCACCCGCGAACAACTGGTCGAAGTCGGCGCCGCCGTCGTCGCCATCCACCGCGACTGGGGCGACCGTACCGACCGCAAGCACGCGCGCATCAAGTACGTCCTCCAGGAAAAGGGCGTCGAGTGGTTCCGCGCCGAGCTCGGCAAGCGCCTCGGAGCCCCGCTGCCGGCCGCCAAGCCCTTCCTCTTCCGCGGCCAAGGCGACGCCTTCGGCTGGTTCAAGCAGCTCGACGGCAACTGGTTCCTCGGCCTCTTCGTCGAGACGGGTCGCGTCAAGGACGCCGGTGATTACAAGCTGAAGACCGCCCTCCGCACGATCGCCGAGCAGTTCGGCCCGACCTTCCGCCTCACCGCGACGCAGAATCTCATCCTCTCCGACATCAAGGAAGCCGACAAGGCCGCCGTCGAGAAGGTGCTGCGCGACCACGGCTGCGGCATCGTCTTCAACCCTGGCCTGATCAAGGGACGCGGCATGGCCTGCCCGGCTCTCCCGACCTGCGGTCTCGCCCTCGCCGAATCCGAACGCGTCTTCCCGAAGTTCCTCGCGAAACTCGAAGAAGGCCAGGCTGCCGCCGGCATCGCCGGCGAGGAACTCGTCGTCCGCATGACGGGCTGCCCCAACGGCTGCGCTCGTCCGTACAACGCCGAGATCGGCCTCGTGGGCAAGGCGCCCGGCAAGTACAACATCATGCTCGGCGGCAACCGCGAAGGCACCCGCCTCGCGCGCCTCTGGAAGGAATCCGCCCTCGCGGACGAGATTCCCGTCCTCATCGGCGAACTGTTCAAGCAGTACGCCAAGGACCGCAAAGCCGGCCAAGCCTTCGGTGACTGGGTCGACCAGGCTCCCGTCTGGCCGGCCGCTCCCGCCGCCTAAGCCCGTCGATGGCCGATCTCGACCCAGCCCGCATCCCGGAGCTCGACGCCCGTCTCACGACGCTGGCGCCGGTGGACCGTCTGCGCTGGGCCTACGAGACCTTCGGCGCCCGCGCCGGCATCGGCACGAGTTTCCAGCCCGCCGGCGTGGTCATCCTGCACCTCGCCAAGTCGGCCGGAATCCCCCTCCAAGCCTTCACCTTGAACACCGGACTGCTCTTCCCTGAGACGCTGGCGTTCAAGGCTCAGCTCGAGGCCCATCTGGGCATCAAGGTCGAGGAAGTGCACCCCGCGCAGACGGTCGAACAGCAAGCCGCCCAATACGGGGACGAGCTCTGGAAACGCGACCCTGAGAAGTGCTGCGAGCTCCGCAAGGTCGACTCGCTCGGCAAGAAACTCTTCGACCTCGACCTCTGGATCACCGGGATGCGCCGTGACCAGAGCGCCGAGCGTTCCGTCACGCCGCTGCTCTCGCTCGCCGCCCGTCCCGACAACTCCGACGTCTGGAAGCTCAACCCGCTCGTCGACTGGAGCCGCGACCAGGTCTGGGCCTATCTCAAGGAACACGGCCTGCCGCACAACGTCCTGCATGACCGCGGCTACCGTTCCATCGGCTGCCAGCCTTGCACGCTGCCCACTTCGGGCGGTGACGAACGCGGCGGACGCTGGCCCGGCTTCGAAAAGAAGGAATGCGGCCTGCATACCCGGACGAAGAAAGGACCGGGCGCATAAGGCCGGCGCACAGACGAAGCCGACCCGCTC
>JBDLWC010000236.1:0-2717 GCA_039804485.1 Verrucomicrobiota bacterium | reverse complement strand
TCAGCATCCTGTCCGTTCTCGCTCTGGCCGCCGCCGCTCAGGCTGGTTGTGGCGCCACCGTCTCCTCCAAGGGCACCGTGAAGTCCTATGACGCCGAGAAGAAGGTCCTCGTCGTGACCGTAGGCGCGAAGGACGTCAGCTTCACCCTGACGCCTGAGACCGAAGGCGCCGACAAGGCCGCCGACCTCAAGGGCAAGTCCGTCGAGGTCAACGTCGACAAGCACAAGCAGAAGAAGGTGCTGTCTGTCGCCGTCGCCGCCAAGTAATCCCTCGCGACACATTTCCCCTTAAACAGGGAAAACGTCCCCATCACCCGTCACGCAAGTGGCGGGTTTTTTGTTGTCCGGCTGGTCAGGTCTTAAGCCGTCTGCGCCGCGGCGCAGGCCGTGCCGGCGAGATGACCGGTCGTCCAGGCGTTCTGGAAGTTGAAGCCGCCCGTCACGCCGTCGACGTCGAGGACTTCGCCCGCGAAATGCAGTCCGGCGCAGTGGCGGCTCGCCATCGTCTTGAAGTCGACCTCTGACAGCTTCACGCCTCCGCAGGTCACGAACTCGTCTTTGAACATGCTCTTGCCGTCGACCTTGAACTCCGCGGCCGTGAGTTGCGTGGCAAGGGTCTGCAGGGCCGGATTGCTGACATGGGCCCACGGGGTCGTGGTCGGGATGCCGGCGGCGATGACGAAGCGTTCCCAGAGGCGCTGGGGCATCGCGACCGGGCTGAAGGTCGTGACCTGCTTGCGGGCGTTCTGTTCGCGGACCACCCCGAGGGCTTTGACGAGCGAATCGCGGGTGTGCGGCGGGACCCAGTTGAGGGTGATCGGGAAGGCGTAGTGCTTCTCGGCGAATTCGCGGGCGCCCCAGGCGGAGAGTTTCAGGATGCCCGGGCCGCTGAGGCCGGCGTGGGTGATCAGGACCGGGCCGTCGGTCTTCAGTTTCGTGCCCGGCGCGGTGACCACCACGTTTTCGACCGAGATCCCGGCGAGGTCGGCCAGGCGCGGGTCGGTGATGTGGAAGGTGAAGAGCGACGGGACCGGGGGCACGATCGCGTGTCCGAACGATTCGGCGATGGCGAGGCCGCCCGAGGCCTTGTTGCCGCCCGTGGCGACGATCACTCGGTCGAACTCCTCGACCGAACCATTACCCAGCGTCAGCCGGAAGATCTCGCCTTCCTTGATGGCTGACCGGACCGGGGTGGAGGTGCGGAGGGTGACGCCGGCGCGGGCGGCGGCGGACATCAGGCAGTCGACGATCGTCGCCGAGTCGTCGGTCGTCGGGAACATCCGGCCGTCTTCCTCCGTCTTGGTCGCCACGCCGCGGGATGCGAACCATTCGATCGTGTCACGCGGCTGGAAGCGATGGAAGGCGCCCAGCAGCTCGCGACCGCCGCGCGGGTATTTCTTCACCAATTCCGCCGGCTCGAAGCAGGCGTGGGTCACGTTGCAGCGGCCGCCGCCGGAAATGCGGACTTTCGAGAGCAGATGAGGCGTCGCCTCGAAGAGGGTCACGCGTCCCGCTTGGCCGAGCTGCTCGGCGCAGGTGATCGCCGCGAAGAAGCCGGCGGCTCCTCCGCCGAGGACGGCGATACGACGAGGGGAAGACATGGGTGAGGGAGGGGTGAGGCCGAGGACGGAGTGCGGATGACAGATGACAGATAGGGGCGGCGGAGGGAAGGGGGAATAGGCCGTAGTTGATCGGTTGATCAGTGGACTGGTTGGCCGGAACGCGACCTAAGGTCGCGAGGGGGCATGCTGGCGAGGTGACACGTGGGCAAGGGGCGCAACCACTAGAGGCCCTGAGGCTCAGAGGCCCAGTTGAACAGAGAGAGGCGGAACGGAAGTGCAAAGGTGCAAACCGGCCTACGGCCTGTGCAAAAGTGCAAAGGTGGACTCGCGTAGTGCGCGCGAGGGGGCACGTGGGCATGGTGACATGTGGGCAAGGGCTGGCGCCCGGCAGCCGGCGCTGGAGGCTGAACGGCTGAGTCCCGAGAGGCTGACGTCCCGGTGGCCGTCACCCGTCACCTGATTGGATCGGGCCGCAGCATTATTTCCGGTCTCCGGTTTCCTTTTGAGCGGAAGGCGGGAGATATATCTTCGGGTCTCGGGTCCCAGCGATCGGTATCAGGTACGGGTTGTCGGGTGCGGGTGCGGGCCTGAACCTGTACCTGATGCTGAAGACCTGAACCTGAGACCTGAGGGCCGAGACCTGGGGCCTGAGAATGTTTCTCCGGTCTCATTTGTCCTTTGAGCGGACGCCATGGGGCGGGCTGCGGTTGAACCGATGGAATTAACATTGCACGCCGGAAAGGCGGGCTGAAAATACGGCATGGAACAATCCAAGGCCCGAATCACCCTGCGCTTTCTCCTGGTAGCTCTGTTCGTGGCCACGGTCCTGTCCATCGGCCTGATGTTGCTCTCCGAGAAGCTCCTGCCCGAGCCGTTGGCCGAGTGGCTGGCCGCCGAACATGACGGCGAGTTCGGCTGGCTGGAAGGCCTGGGCATGCTGTTCTCCCTCGGCGGCCTCGCGCTCTTCTTCGCCAGCATGATCGGTCTGTTCTGCTATCGCCGGTGGGCGGCCTGGCTGATGGCGGGCGTCATCGCGATCTTCTCGCTCCAGCTCTTGTTCAGCCCGACGGTCGAGCCCGGACTCGTCTCCTACTTGGGTAGCATCTTGGACATCCTCACCGGACTCATCCTGGGCATCGCCTTTTTCACGGACGCC
>JBDLWC010000235.1:0-23813 GCA_039804485.1 Verrucomicrobiota bacterium | reverse complement strand
CGCTCCTCACGGACGGAGGGCGGCGACCTCCGCCTGGATGTCCTTGGTCCGCTGCTTCACGTCGCCGGCAGGGTCGAACGGCGTCCCCAGGACCACCGTGACGCCGCGCCGGTAGAACGGCCACAGACAGAAGAGGATCATGTTCTGGACGGTGATCGAGAACCGCCTGACCCATCGGCCCGGGTAGCGTCCGTAATGAAAAAAGACCGGCACCAAGGGCACCCCTGCCTGCTGTCCGATCCGCACCGCGCCCGTCTTGAAGGGCAGCTCGGCTTCGCCCGTCGCCTCGACCAGACCGGTCGGGCAGATCGCCACGGTCTGACCCTGCCGGAGCAGCGCGACGGCGGCGTCGATCGATACCTGGACGAAACCCCAGCGGAGCGCCCTCTTCCTCAGAAACGGAAAAGCGAACACCAGCGGATGGACCAGCAACCGGGCCGACGCGCGGATCATCCCGAAGAGGAAGACGTCGCGGTAGCTCACATGGTTGCCGCACAGCAGCACCGGGCCAGCAGGCAAAGCCCCGACGATCTTCACCTCGCCCACGAGCATCCGCACCAGGAACGTCGCCGGCCGGGGCGCTGCCTGCGATGTTTCGGACTTCGACACGGCTCCATCCTGCCACTTCCGCGCCTCGAAGCAACCGGACAACCGGACATTCGCCTGACGGATAAAACGGGCGGAGAGGGAGGGATTCGAACCCCCGGAGCCTTGCGGCTCGGCTGATTTCAAGTCAGCTGCAATCGACCACTCTGCCACCTCTCCGTAAGCAGGATTCAACGGCGGCCGGGGAATTCCCTCAAGCGGATTCGGAGTGTTACCCTTGGGGGTTCTCCGGCTTTCCCAGGCGTCGCGATCTCGGCCTTGATGGTCCGATGAGCACCTGCGCCCGCGTCGAGGAAATCATCGGCCCCTACGGCCCTTTCGCCATCGGCGAACGCGCCATCCAACGGCTCTGGGCCGCGGGCGAAGTCCGCGGGCCGATGGCGGCGAACTCCGGCGCGACCATCGAGATCCTCCACCCGGGCGATTGGAACCGCGGAGCCGGCCCGGATTTCCTCGGGGCGGAAATCCTCGTCGACGGACGGCGTCAGCGCGGCGACATCGAGATCCATCTGCGCAGCGCCGACTGGCATGGACACGGACATGACCGCGACCCGAACTTCGGCGGGGTGATCCTGCACGCGGTGCTGCTCCCCGGCGCGAAGGACGTCCAGACCTCCGCGGGCCGCCGCCCGGAGACCGTGGTGCTGCTGCCCTATCTCCCGCGCGACCTCGAGGACCTGGCCGAAGAAGACGCCCTCCTGGAATTACGCGGGAGGTCGGTCGAGGTCGCCCGCTGCGTGCGGGCCGCCGAACCGGACCTCGCCGCGGGCCTGAAACGCCGCGCGCTCGAACGTTTCCGCAACAAGACCAGATACGCCCGCGCCCGCATCAAAGAGGTCGGGTGGGACGCGGCCTGCCATGAGCTCTTCGTCGAGACGCTCGGGCTCGGAGGGAACCGCGCCCCGATGTCCGAGCTGGCGCGCTCCTATTCGCCCGAACAGATGCTGATCCTCGGCCTCGATACGCTCTACATCGAGAAGTGCGGGCGCTGGCGCCTCCGCGGGCTCCGTCCGGCCGGTCACCCGCACCGGCGGCTGGGGCAGTACCTGGAACTCAACCGCCGCCGACCAGACTGGCGGGCCCGGCTGAAGGCCTGGGGCGAGACGCTCCCCTCCTCTCCCCTGCCCGCCGCGCGCCGGCGGCTGGTCGACGAGATCTTCGCGTGCCTGCTGCCCGCCGGGCGCGCCGACACGCTCTGCGTCAACGCGCTGCTGCCGCTGCTGCAAGACCGGCGCGGCGCCCACGACCGAAGCTGGCTCGACTGGCCGCCCGGCAACCACCCGACGGACATCGAGGAGGCCCGCGCGCTGCTGGGCTTCGCCGGACCGGGACATAACTGGGAAGTCCAAGGCATCCTGGACATCCTCCGCCGGACGCTCACCCGCCCGGAGGCGAAGCCGGCCTAGGCCATCATCTTCCGGGCCTTCTCGAGCGAGACCGCCAGGCGGTCGACTTCCTCGAGCGTGTTGTAGAACGCGAAAGAGGCCCGCGCCGTGCCGCTGAGGCCGTAGTGCTTCATGAGCGGCATGCAGCAGTGATGCCCGGTGCGGATGGCGATGCCGTCCGCGTCAAGCAAGGTGCCGACATCGTGCGGGTGGCCGCCGGCGAGGTTGAAAGAGATCACGGCCACCTTCTCGCGGGCCTCGCCCACGATGGTCAGCCCCTTGATCGCCTTGAGCCGCTCCGTCGCGGCCGCGAGCAGGCTCTGCTCATGCGCGTGCGCGGCCGCCTGGATGGGCATGAAATACTCCAACGCGACGCCCAGGCCGATGGCGCCGGAGATGTGCGGCGTACCCGCTTCGAAACGCTCCGGCGCCTCGCGGAACGTGGTGCCCGCGAAGTCGACCTTGCGGATCATGTCGCCCCCGAACTGGTAGGGCGGCATGGCGTCGAGCAGCTCGGGGCGGCCCCAAAGGACGCCGATGCCCGTCGGACCAAAGGTCTTGTGACCGGAAAAAACGTAGAAGTCGCAACCGAGGGACGGGACGTCGACCTTGAAGTGCGCGGCCGCCTGGCAGCCGTCGATCAGCACGACGGCGCCCGCGGCCTTGGCGAGCCGGGTCATCTCGGCGGCGGGGTTCACGGTGCCCAGGGCGTTCGAGACATGCGCGAAAGCGACGAGCCTGGTGCGGGCGGACAGGAGCGCGCCGAAAGCCGCGAGGTCGACCTCGCCCCGGGGCGTGACGGGAGCGACCACGACCTTGGCCCCCGTGCGCTCGGCGACGACCTGCCAGGGGACGATGTTGGCGTGGTGCTCGAGGTGCGTGAGCAGGATCTCATCGCCCGCCTTGAGGTTCGCCCGTCCCCAGCATTCGGCGACGAGATTGATGCCTTCGGTCGCGCCGCGCACGAACACGCACCCGCGGGTGTCCGCGACGCCCAGGAACCGGGCGACCGAACCGCGGGCGGCCTCGTAAGCCGTGGTGGCCTCCTCGCTGAGCAGGTGCACGCCTCGGTGGACGTTGGCGTTCTGCCCGGAATAATAGCGTTCCAAGGCCCGGATCACCGCCGCGGGCTTCTGGGAAGTGGCCGCGTTGTCGAGGTAGGCCAAAGGACGGCCCCGCACGGAACGTCCCAGGATCGGGAAGTCATGACGGAGGGCGGCGACGTCGAACACGGGCATGCCGCGAACGTAGAAGGACCCGGGACGGGTGCAACCGGGAAGCGAGATCAGGGCGACGGGGGCAACCGGACCGCCTTGCGGATATAGGCCGGCACATCGACGTCCTGCCCGTCGATGAAGGTCATCGGCGTGCCGCCGAAAAGACCGCGGCGCATCGACTCTTCCGTCGCGAACTCGAAGATCGGCTGCGCGGGATCCTCGGCCTTGCCGCCCTTCTTGGGCTTGGCCGGCGCTTTCGGAGAAGGAAGCGAGGCGCCGAGGACCGAGACCTCGATGCGGTCGCCCAACGCGGGGTCGGTCCGCGCGCAGAGGATGGTCGAGGTCTCTCCGCCGAAACGCGTGCGCACCGCGGCGACGGCTTCGAACGCCTCGGTCGAGCTCATCGCCGGCCCGCCGGCGACATGGACGAAGAGCGAGGCGACCTTGGCGACGGCCCCCGGGGCGTGCGTCAGCGGACACTCCGCGGCGGCGCGCGCGGCCTTCAAGGCGGCGCCTTCGCCGGCGCCCGCCCCGAAGGCGAAGAGCGTCGGCGAGCCGGGCGTGGCGAGGATCGAACGCAAGGCGGAGGGATCGACCGCGACGAGCGCGCCGGGCGCGAAAGCGCTGGCGAGTCCGCGCAAGGCGCCCCCGACCCAGTTGTCCGCGGCCGCGAAAGACTCGGACAAGGGAGCGTCCGGCGCCACCTGCTGGAGCAGGAGGTCGTTATGGACCATCACGAGGCCATGGCACTTCTGCCCGAGCTTCACGGCGGCGTCGTTGGCCTGACGCATGCGCCGCTCGCCTTCGTGCGAGAACGGCATGGTCGCGAAAGCGAGCACGGTGGCGCCGGCGTCGGCCGCCAGACCCGCCACCACGGCGGCCGCGCCGCTGCCGGTGCCGCCGCCCAGCCCGGTGACGAGCACGACCACCGGCACGCCGGTGAAGAGCCGGCGCAAAGCGGCTTCCTCGGCTTCCGCGGAAGCCACGCCCAATGCCGACTCGCCGCCCGTGCCCATGCCGCGCGTCTGGGCCCGGCCCAGCTGGAGCGTCGCGCCGGCGCCGCCGGCCGGCAGCGAGCGCGCGTCGGTGTCGAGCAGGGCCACGGCGACTTCGGGCGGCGGCGACGCGGCGAGGCGCGTGACCATGGCGCAGCCGGCTCCGCCGAGGCCGACCAGGAGGATGGAAGCGGGGGCGGCCATCTTAGAAACGGAAGAGTTCCTTGAGCTGGCTCATCAGGCCGCGGGGACGCCGCGGAGGCGGCGGGGCGTCCGCGATCGCGGCCGTCATCAGGCCGACGACCCCGGCGTACTCGGGCTTGCGCAGGGATTCGTTGTCGAAGTTGGGCAGGCCGACGCGCGCCGAAAGGCCCGTGACGAGCTGGACGGCCTCCACCGCGTCGGCGAGGTTGGCCGAACCGCCGGTGAGGATGACGCCCGAGGGCACCATGTTCTGGTCCAGGCGCACGGCATGTCCCGGGAAGATCTGCTCCAGGCGGCGCAGGACGTCCTTGCGGACGAAATCGACGGTCTCCTGATAGCGCAGCGACAGCACCTGGGTGATCGTGCCGCGGTTGAACTGCTGGTCGCCCACGCCCTTGTCGCCGTCCTTCCAGATGGTCTGGTTGACGTCGTTCTCGCGGTGCATCGCCGAGCCGAAGCGCAGCTTGAGGTCTTCCGCGGTGTCGCGGCTGATCCGCAGCGCGACGCTGAGATCGTTCGTGAGGTGCTCGCCGCCCACGGGGATCGAGCCCGCGCAGAGGATGTGCTCCTTGTAGTAAAGGATCCAGTCGGTCGTGCCCGCGCCCATGTCGATGACCAGGACGCCCCCCTGCTTGTCCGCGTCGCTCGCCACCGCGCAGGCGGCCGCATGCGAAGCCAGGATGAAGTCGCGCACCCGGATGCTCAGGCCGTTCACCATGCCCACGCGCATGCGCATGTTGCCTTCTTCCATGGTGACGCGCCAGAAACTCACTTCGAGCCGCTTGCCCGCCATGCCCACCGGATTGGCGACGGCCCGGCCGTCCAACGTCGTCGGCTGGCGCATGTACAGGATCGTGGTGCGCCCGGCCGGCGGCTCGAGCCGCTTGGCGGAGGAGACGGCGTCCGCGACGTCCTTGGTCGTGACCTTGCCGTCGTGGGCGGGGACGGCGATCAGCCCCTTGACGCGCTCGCCTTCCGCGGCCGGCCCCGAAAGAGAAAGGTAGACCTGCTCGACCGCGCGGCCGGCGCCGCGTTCGATGTCGTTGACGACCTCGTGGACGCACTGGGTCAGCTTCTCGAGGTCGGTGACGGTGCCTTTGACCACGCCCTCGGTGCGACGCTCGCTGAAGCTGAGCATGCGCGCCTGGCCGTCGATGATCTGACCGAGCAGGCTCGCGGTCTTATGGGTGCCGATGTCGATGACGGCGATCAGGGATGGCAGGGGCTTGGAAGTCATCGGAGAGAGGCGGGGGCGTTGGCGGGGACGAGGCGAGGTTCAGGGACAGGGGCGGAGGCTTGGGTCCGGTTCTGGATCGACATCTTGAGCACGTAGGCCTGGGAGGTCGTGCCCGGGCGACGCAGGAGCTCGTCGACGTTGATGCGCGAAAGCAGCGCGAGCTCGTTGCGCCAGTTGGCGGTGGAGAAGACGATCTCGGCGAGCGCGGGCCGGTCCAGCGGCTGGGTGCCGGGACGGACGGTGACGCGGAGATTGGAACCCGGGGAGTCTTCCTGGGCGCCGAAGCAGTCCCGGAGGGAGATCGCCGACCACTGCTTGTACAGCTGCGGATACTGGGTGCGCACGAGGAGCAGGAACGGGGCCGCGATCTCGACCCCTTCGATGAGCATGTCGTCGGCCGAGCCCGTCGAACGGTAGTCCTGGATCTCCGGCAGGTTGCGCACGGCCTGCTCGGGGTAGCCGACGCCGGCGAAGGTCCGCCCGTCCGAGGCCACGAGCCGCACCTGCATCGCGGCGCCCTTGGCGGCGGGGGTGACGATCTTCGCCACGGCGAGACGTTCCCGGAGGACGATCTCCAGCGCCCCGTCGCCGCGGCGACGCACGTCGGCGGCGATCACCTGGTTGTCCGCCTCGAGGTCGGCCTTGATCGAACGGACATCGCGCGAGCCGTCGACGCCGTCGGCGGTGATGCGACGCACGAAATCAGCCGACAGGAATCCGTCCGTCTTGAAGCGGGGCGCCGGCGCGGGGGCTTCGCCGCCCTCCTCGACCGCCCACCACAGCACGCCGCACACGACGCAGAAAAAGACGGCCGCGAGGAAGGAGGGAAGACGCGAGCGCACGACGCGCTTGCGTCCGAGCTCGCCCCCGGGGACCCGCTGGACGTCCTGCGGCATCAGGCCGCGCCAGTCGCGGTCGGCCTGGCCGCGGAAGGCGTCCCGGCGACGGCCGGAGAGAAAGTCGAAGAGTCCCATGGTCAGCGGCGGTCGGCGCGGGCGAGCGCCGGGGCGAGCATGCGCTGCGCCAAGGAGGGGAAGTCGAGGCCGACGCAGGAAGCGCTCTTGGGCATCAGGCTGGTTTCGGTCATGCCGGGCATCGTGTTGATCTCGAGGAAATAGAAGTCTCCGTCAGGCTCAAGGAAGACATCCGCGCGCGCGAAGTCCCGGCAGCCGCAGGCGGCGAACAGCCGGGCGGCGGCGGCCCCGATGGCCGCGGTGGCGGCCGGGCCGATGGCGGCCGGAAAACGGTACTCCGAGGAGCCTTTGGTGTATTTGGTCTTATAATCGTAGACACCGGTGAGGGCGACGATCTCGACCAGCCCCATGGGGGACCCGTCGAGCAGGCCGATGGACATCTCCCGGCCGCGGAGCCGGCGCTCGGCCATCCACCGGCCGGAAGCCGGGATCTCCGCCAGGGCGCGGGCCACGTCGGCCGTCCCGGTCAGGATGTAAAGGCCGACGCTGCTGCCTTGGTCGGAGGGCTTGATGACGATCTCCGGACCCAGCGCCGTCACGAGTTCCGCGGCCGCCGGCTTGGCCGTGCCGTCGAAAGCGACTTCGGGGATGGCGGGGACGCCGGCCCGGCGCATGGCCGCCTTGGTCGCGACCTTGTCCATGCAAAGCCGGTTGGCCGCCGCGTCGCATCCGGCGAAGGCGATCCCCCGGGCGGCCAGCTCGGCCTGCGCCCGCCCGTCCTCGCCCCAGCCGCCGTGCAGGACGGGGAAGACGACATGCCGGGCGCCGTCGAGCCAGCCAGGCAAGGCGTCTTCCTCGAGCTCGACCAGCCGCGAGCCCGGCAGGGCGCCGGCCACCGCGCGTCCCGAGCGCAAGGAGACCTCGCGCTCGGACGAACGGCCGCCGCAGAGGACGATGGTTTCAAGAGGCGTGCTCATAGGAGTTCTTTCCAGTCGCGGCCCAGCGCGATGATCTCGGGCTGCAGTTCGACGCCTTGGCGGGCCCTGACCTCCGCCCGCACCTGGCGCATGAGCGCGAGGAAATCCGCCGCGGTGGCGTCGCCGGCGTTGACCAGGAAGTTGGCGTGGACCGGCGAGACCGAGACGGCGCCCTGCGCGCGGCCCTTGAGTCCGCTGACGTCGATGAGGCGGCCGGCCTTGTCGCCGTCCGGATTGCGGAAGACGCATCCCGCGCTGGCCTCGCGCGGCTGGGCGGCCCGACGGCGGGAGGCGAGGTCGTCCATCCGGGCGCGGATGGCGGCCGGCTCGTCGCGACCGGTCGCCCGCAGCACGGCGGACAAGATGACCGCGCCGTGCAGCTGCGGACAGTCGCGATACAAAGCGTCGAAGCCGTCCCGGCGCGCCGCGCGCACCTTGCCTTGGGGCGTCAGCCACTCGACGGATTCGACGAGGTCGAAGATCCAGCCGCCCATGGCGCCCGCGTTCATGCGCAGCGAACCGCCGAGCGTCCCGGGGATGCCTTCCAGGAATTCGAATCCCTGCCAGCCCGCGCGGGCGGCGGCGCCGCACAGCTCCTTGAGCCGGGCGCCGCCCGCGACGCGCCAGCGCCCTTCGCCGAGATCGGTGACGCCGCCCCAGCGGACGGGGTCGAGGTGCAGGATGAGGCCGTCATAACCTTCGTCCGGGACGAGCAGGTTGGAACCGCGGCCCACGACGAACCAGCGCAGGTCGAGCTCCGCCGCGGCGCGCAGCAGCAAGGCGAGATCGTCGACGTCGCCGGGCTCGGCGTACCAGCGGGCGGCGCCGCCCACGCCGAGCGTGGTGCGACGCGCG
The DNA here is from genome assembly GCA_039804485.1 of Verrucomicrobiota bacterium. Taxonomy (GTDB): domain Bacteria; phylum Verrucomicrobiota; class Verrucomicrobiia; order Opitutales; family UBA953; genus UBA953. The sequence goes on along the minus strand of JBDLWC010000235.1, from coordinate 15,423 downwards.
AGCGGTTCGTTGGCCCGCAGGACGCAGGCGGACGAGAGCCGGCCGGCGACCAGTTCGGGCAGGTCGCGGGACGACACCCCTTCCCCGCGACGGCGCAGGCGCTTCGCGTAGGCTTCGGCGTCGCGTTCGATATCCCCCGCGCCCACGAAGGCCACCACGGTGTCCGCGCCCGCCGCGAGTTCGTCGAGCAACGCCGGCAGGGCCGCGCGATGCTCCACCAGCCGATGGGCGGAACCCGCGACGATCGCCTCCGAGCCGCCGCCCTCGAGCGCGGCCTCGCCGGCCGCGTAGACGGGGAGGACCAACGCGTGGTCGGCCACCGCCAGGGCGTCGCGGAACTCCCGGGAGTATTGGCGGGTGCGCGTATGGCGATGCGGCTGGAAGACCACGACCAGCCGGCCGACGTGCGTCTCGCGCACCCATTTGAGCAAGGCGGCGATCTCCGTCGGATGATGCGCGTAATCGGCGAGCACGCGCAGGCCCGCGCATTCGAAGAGGACATCCTGGCGACGGCGGATGCCGCGCCAGCAGGCGAGCGGTTCGGCGGCCAGCCCGCCCGTGATGTGATGGGTGACGGCGAGGGCGAGCGCCGCGTTCGCGCGGTTGAAGCTGCCCGCGACGGGCAGGTGATGCTGCGCGGCGGGGAACCGTCCGTCCAGCGCGACGACCGAGCCGGCATGCCCGCCTTGGATCAGCCGGCAGACATAGTCACTTCCGCCGTCCTCGCCCACCCGGAGCACGGGGACGCGCAAGCCGGCGGTGAGCCGCTCCAGCCGCGCGTTGCCGGCCGGAATGACGACGGCCGTCCGCGTACGTTCGAACAAGGCGCGGAAGACCCCTTCGAGGGCGGCCTCATCGCGATAATAATCCGGATGGTCCCAGTCGAGGTTGACCGCGACGGTGATGTCCGGCGAGAAGGCGCTGATGGTGCCGTCGCTCTCGTCCACCTCCGCCACGACCCAGGGCGAAGTGGCCGAGGCGCGCGCCGGCGGGAACGCAGGATCGCGGAAGAGACCGCCGAGCACATAGCCGAAATCCGCCTTCGCCGCGGTCAGGGCGGCGACCAGCAGGCCGCAGGTGGTCGTCTTGCCATGGCTGCCGCAGACCGCCACGAAGCGATGTCCGGCCACCGCCTCGGCCAGCAGCTCGCCCCGCCGCAGGATCCGCGCCCCTCGCGCTTCCGCGAGCGCCAGCGCCGGATGGCCCGGCTTCACCGCGCTGGAACGGCCGACGACCGCAGGCCTGCGACCCGCGGCCCATGGGTCGCGCAAGAGCGGGATCTCGGCGTTGGCCAGATGGAGTTCCATCGGGCTGCCCACGCCGTCGTCCCAGCCCGAGACCTCCCAGCCCGCGCTCTTCAGGTAGAGGGCGAGCGGGCCCACGCCCATCCCGCCCGCGCCGAGCATCCAGGCGGAACGGCTCATGCGGCCGCGCCGCGGCGATCCGCGAGGTCGAGGGTTTCGGCGGCGAGTTCCTCCCACCGGTTGGCCGCGTCGAGGACCGCCAAGGCGTCGCGCATCGCCGCCAGCGCGGCGTTGTCGGCCAACGCGGCGCAGACGCGGCCGGCCAGCTGCGGGAGCTCGGCTTCCGGCGACAACCAGGCGCCGCCGGCCTCGGCGAAGTGGCGGGCGTTCGCGGTCTGGTGATCGTCGGCCGCGTGCGGGAGAGGGATGAGGACGGAAGGCGTCCGGCAGGTCGCCAGCTCGGCGAGCGTGCCGGCGCCGGCGCGGGCGATCGCGAGATCCGCCGCCGAATAGGCGGCCGCCATCTGATGGCAGAACGGCAGGAACTTCACGACGGACTGGCCGGCGCGCGCCTCTTCGTCCCTGCCGCCGGGACCCGTGAGGCAGAGGACATGGATGCCGCGTTCGGCGAACATCGCCAGGTGCGCTTCGACCCAGCGGTTCAGCGGCGCGGCTCCCTGGCTGCCGCCGACCACGAGGACCAGCCGGCCGGCCGCGGGCAGGCCGAGCGCCCGGCGCGCGGCCTCGCGGGCCTGCGGGCGCATCTCCGCGCGGACGGGATAGCCGGAATCATGCTGACGGGAGGCGGGCAAGCCCGGCAGGCGCACCCCGCCGGGAAGGTGGACGGAGGCGGCGAAGCGGGCGATGAGCCGCACGGCCTTGCCGGGGCGGCGGTTCGCCTCGTGCACGATGACCGGCACGCCCGCGAGCCGGCAGGCGATCGCCGGCCCGAGGCTCATGAAGCCGCCGAAACACACGAGGACATCCGGGCGGAAACGACGGACCAGCCGCCAGGAAGACCAGACGGCTCCGAGCAGCGCGGGAAAGAAACGCAGCCGGCCCAGCAGCCCGGGCCCGAAGCCGCGACCGCGTCCGGCCACGAACTCCAACCGAGGATAATGCGAGGTCATGCGGGCGTCGACCGCCTTGCTGCTGACGACCAACCGGCAGGCGTGCCCGGCTTCGGTCAGGCGCTGCGCCAAGGCGATGCCCGGCGCCAGGTGGCCGCCCGTCCCGCCGCACGCGAGCAGGACGCGGCTCATGCGCGCGCCTCCTTGGCCGTGAACGCCGGCTGCTTCGAGGCGCTGACGCAGTTGAGGATGAGCCCGACCATGCACGCCATGATGACGAGGTTGGTGCCGCCGTAGCTGATGAAGGGGAGCGAGATGCCCTTGGTGGGCAGCAGTCCCGTGACGACGCCCATGTTGATGAGCGCCTGGAAGACGAGGAACAGCGTCGCGCCGAGGCAGACGTTGAAACGATAGAGGTCGGCGGAGTGACGCATGGCCCGGTACGCGCACCAGAAGATCCCGAGGTAGGCCAGCGCGACGATCGTCGTGGCGACCAGGCCGTATTCCTCGCCGATGACCGAGAACACGAAGTCGGTGTGCGCCTCGGGCAGGTAGGCCCGGCCCTGCAGCCCGTTCGCCGCGCCTTTGCCCGTCAGGCCGCCGACGCCGAAGGCCACCATGCCCTCGAAAAGCTGGTAGGCCTCGTCGCCGCGCTTCTCCCAAGGTTCGAGGAAGGACGTGAAACGGCGCATCCGGTTCGGCCAGTTCAGGATCAGGATCGTGAATCCGGAAAGCCCGATCAGGACGGACGGAATGACGTAAGCCCAGCGCACGCCGGAGATGAGCATCATGGTGCCGCCCACGGCGCAGCAGAGCAGGATCGTGCCCAGGTCGGGTCCCGCCGCGATGAGCGCGGCGATGAGGAGCAGGACGCCCAGCGGACGCAGGAAGCCTTCGCGGCAGTCGATCCAGCCGCGGTCGGTGAAGATATAAGGCGCGCGGTCCCGGAGCTGGTAGATCCGGAAGGGGCGCGCCAACGTATGCCGCTGCATCACGGCCAGGAAGTGCGCCATCACGATCACGAGCGCGAGCTTGCCGAGGTCCGAGGCCTGCAGACGGAAGAAACCGAAGTCGATCCAGCGCCACGAGCCGTTGACCGAGACGCCGATCCCGGGGACGCGGGCGAGCGCCATCGTGGCGACCGCCCCCCCGAGGACGTACATCCGCCACTCGCGCGCCTTGTCCAGGTTGAGCCGATATAACGCGAAGCCGGCCGCGAGCGCGACGGGGACGTAGACCAGCTGACGGTAGAAAGCGGCCGTGCGGTTGCTCGCCGAAAGCGAGATGCCGGCGCTGTACTGCACCATCAGGCCGAAACCCGCCAAAGCCAGCGCCAGCAGCAGGATGCCCAGGGCGTACCCGCCAAGGGCGCCCGGACTCTCCTGCTTCTGCTTGATGACCATGGCGGGTGGCGGCGCGAAGGCTTACTTCTTGTCCGGCGCGGCGGGAGCGGCGGCCGGCGCGGCGGCGGGAGCCGGCGCAGGCTTGTTGCCGGTCAGCGGGACGAGGTTCAGCGGCGCGAAGGTCGGCGCAGGCGCGGCGGCTTTCGGAGCGGCCTTGGCGGCGGGCTTAGCAGCGGGCTTCGACGCGGCCTTGGGAGCGGCCGAGGGAATCGTCAGGACCTGGCCGATCTTGAGATCGGCGTTGAGAGCGAGTCCGTTGGCCTTGGCGAGGTCGGCGCGGGTGACTTTCTCCTGCAGGGAGACCGAGGTGAGGGTCTCGCCCTTGACGATGGTGCGCTTGCCGCCGGGACCGACCGCGCGGACGGCTTCCGCGGCCACAGGCGCGGGGGTCACGGCGACGACCGAGACCGGCGGGACGACGAGCGAGCTCGTTCCGCCGCCGACGGGGCGCGCGCCGGCGGAGAACGCGGCGGTGTCGCCGGGCTTCTCGAAGCCGCTGGTGCTGCGGCAGCCGTTGACGCCGACGAGGACGGCGATGACGCAGAGGTGCAGGAGCACGACGGCGGTGACGGTGATGATGGGACGCATGGTGGGTATGGGTGTCTGGTTGTGGGTTGGTGGAAAGATCAGCCGCGGCCGGCCAGGGCGAGCGCGGCGCGCTCGAAGACGAGACCGCGCTCGGCGTAACCGCGGAACTGGTCGAAACTGGAGAAGCCGGGACTAAGGAGGATGACCGAAGGCGCCGGCGCGGCCTTGGCCGCGGCGACGACGGCGTCCTGCAAGGACGCATGGACGACGGCCGGCTTGCCGAGGGCCTCGAAATGACGCAGCAGCTCCGGGCCGGTCTCGCCGATCAGGTGGGCCGATTCGATCAGCGGGGCGATATCCCGTGCGAACCGCGCGAGGTCCCCGCCCTTCCACTTGCCGCCGCCGATCCAACGGACCGGCACGCTGAACTGAGCGAGGGCGGCTTTGACCGCATGGAAATTGGTGCCCTTGGAATCGTTCCAGAACTCGACGCCCTTGTTCTCGGCCACGCGACGCAGCCGATGGGCGGGGATGCGGAAGAGCCGCGCGGCCTCTTCCAGGTGGCGGAGGGGCAGCCCGCGGGCCGTCCAGTACTTGACGAGCAAGGCCCAGTTCTCGCGCTGCGGCCAGGAATCGAAGACGGAGCCGGCCGGGACGGTGTCCGTCACGTCCGACCGGGCGGCCACGATCGCATGATCGGGCAACGTGATGCCGAAGGCGCGGGCGGCCGCGACCACCGACTCGCCGACGACGAGGATGCCTCCGGGCATCATGCGCTCGATGAGCTTGTGCTTGGCCCGGAAATAACTCTCGAGGTCGCCGTGGCGGTCCAGGTGGTCTTCGTCGAAGTTGGACCAGAGGACGGCCTCCGGGGTGAAATGACGCAGGTCTTCGGCCTGGAAGGAGCTGACTTCGACGACCGCCAGGAACGAACCGTTGGACACGGTGCGGTGCAGGGACGTCAGCGGGAGCCCGACGTTGCCGCAGGCGATGGCGTCCAGGCCCGCGCGCTTGAAGGCGAAAGAAAGGAATTCCGTGAGGGTCGTCTTGCCGTTGGTGCCCGTGATGGCGACGGCGGGGCCCGTCCAGAGCAACGCGCCGAAGTCGAGCTCCGCAAGGCAGTGCAGGCCGGCCCGGCGCGCGGCGAGCAGCCACGGATGGGCCTGGGCGAAACCCGGGCTGTAGACCAGCAGGTCATGGCGCGCCGCCTCGGCGGGACCGAAGACGCGGTTCTCGCCGCGCTCGTCGTAGATCACCGAAGCGAAGCCCGCCGACGCCAGGGAGTCGGCCACCGAGCGGCCGCTGACGCCCTCGCCGAAGATGGCGGCGGGGCGGGTCAGCCGCCGACGCAGGGATTCGGGGAACTCGCTCATCGGAGTTTCAGCGAAAGCAGGCCGAGGAGGCCGCACAGCAGGGAAAGGATCCAGAAACGGGCCACGACCTTCGTCGCGGGCCAGCCCTTCTTCTGGAAGTGATGATGGATGGGCGTCATCAGGAACAGGCGCTTGCCGCCGGTCCGCTTGAAGTAGGCGACCTGCAGCATGACCGAGACCGCTTCGACGACGAAGACGCCCCCGACGATCGCGAGCAGGAAAGGCTGATGCATCAGGCAGGCGACCGCGCCCAGCGCGCCGCCGAGCCCGAGCGCGCCGACGTCGCCCATGTAGATCTCGGCCGGGGCCGCGTTGTGCCAGAGGAAGACGAGGCTGCCGCCCGCGAGCGCCGCGCAGAAGACGGCGAGCTCGCCCGCGCCCGAGACGTGGCTGATGCGGAGATAGTTCGCGAACTCGAGGTGACCGGCGAGATAGGCGACGACGCCGAGCACGGTCGTGGTGATCAGCACGCAGCCGATGGCCAGCCCGTCGAGGCCGTCCGTGAGATTCACGGCGTTCGAGCAGCCGACGCCCACGAGCACGAAGAAGACCCCGGCCACCGCGAGGCAGGCGAGGAAGGGCCAGCCCCAGGAGCCGGCCGACCAGACCGGGCCGTTCAGCACGGGCAGCCAGATCTCGCACAGGCTCTCGCGATAGGCCGGGTCGAGGAGGACGAGGCCGAACGCGGAGGCCGCGACGACGGCCTGCCCCGCGAGCTTCATCCGGGCGGAAATGCCGTCGGCGTTGCCATGGCGGACCTTGAGCCAGTCGTCGTAAAGCCCGACGAGCCCCATGCCGACCAGACACCAGAGCGACGCCAGCACCAGCACGTTCGGCCGGGCCCAGAGCAAGACCGAGGGGATCATCGCGGCCGCGATGATGAGTCCGCCCATCGTCGGGACCTTGCCGCCCTCCTTGGCGAGCTCGCCCATGAGCTTGGCCGAACGCTCCGGCTGACGCAGCCGACCGAGCACGGCGATCAGGCGGCCGGAGAAAAGCATGCCCAGCAGCAGGGCCGTGACGCCCGCGAGGATCGCGCGCACGGAAAGGTATTCGAAGAGCCGGAACGGCCCCCAGAGATCGACGAGTTCGCTGAGACGATAAAGCATGTCAGTGGAAGGCGAGCGCGGAGCGCACGGAAGGAGGCAGGACCCGTTCCAAGGCGAAGGCCCGGCTGCCCTTGAGGAAGACCGCGCCTTGATGCGCCGTGACGAGCGAGGCGGCCGCCTCGAGGGTGTCCGCCGCGGTGGTCCGGACGCCGGCCGACGCGATGCCGGCCAGGATCGACGGGGCGTCGCCGCCGAAGGCGACCACGTGGTCGCCCGCGCGGAGCGGGAGGCGCGCGCCGCAGTCGCGGTGGAGGCGCGCCGAATCGGGCCCCAGCTCGGCCATCCCGCCGAGGACGAAGAGGCGCGGACCCGCGGGGAAGAGCCGGTCGAAGGCGGCCGCGGCGTCGAGCAGCGACGCGGGGCTGGCGTTGTAGCAGTCGACGTAGAAAGAGCGCGGACCGTCGGCATGGACGCTTCCGCGGCCCGCCGGCGCCGACCAACCCGCCGAGACGGCGGCGAGCTCCGCGGCCGGCACGCCGAGCAGACGGGCGGCGACCAGCGCCAGCGCGGCGTTCCGGGCGAGCCCCTCCGACAGCGGACGGAGCGGGAAGACCTCGCCGTCGAGCGACACCGAGCGGCCGCCGCGTCCGTCATCAAGGAAAGCGGCGCGGACGAGCCGGGCGGGAGCGACGGCGGGGGCGGACTCGCCCGCGAACATGACCGCTACGCAGCGGCCCGCATGCGCGGCGAAATCAGGCCAGGCCAGCAAGGACGCCGGCAGGACCGCCTGGCCCTGCGGCGCGAGGGCCGCGACGAGCGAGGCTTTCTCGCGGGCCACGCCCGCGAGCGAACCGACGCCTTCGAGGTGCACCGCGGCGACCGCGGTGACGAGGGCGAGATCCGGACCGATCGCCTGCGCCGAGAGGCCGAGCTCGCCCGGCACGCTCATGCCCGCCTCGATGACGGCGAAGCGGTGGCGTTCCGGATCGGCCCGCAGGAGCATCAGCGGCACGCCGAGCAGGTTGTTGAGGTTCGCCTCGGTGACGAAGGCCCCGCGGCCGAGGATGTGCGCGAGGAATTCCTTGGTCGAGGTCTTGCCGACGCTGCCCGTGACGCCGACGACGCGGCCCGGGAAACGCGTCCGCCAGGCGGCCGCCGCGGAGCGCAGCGCGACCATCGGATCGGCGACGACCAGCTGCGGCAGGGGATCGTCGACGACACGGCCGACGATCGCCGCAGCGGCCCCGCGGGCGCGCGCGTCGGCGAGGAAATCATGCCCGTCGCGGCGCTCGGTGCGCAGGGCGACGAAGACCTCGCCGGGGCGCAGGGCGCGGGTGTCGACGCCGAAGCCCGTGAGGGGCCCGGAAGGCGGAGCGGTCCAGCGGCCGCCGGTCGAGGCGGCGAGATCGGCCGGGGCGAAGACGAGGCTCATGCGCGGGAAGCCCTCCGGAGCTCGAGGATCTCGCGCACAACCTGGCGGTCGTCGAACGGCACCACGGTGTCGGCGAATTCCTGGGTCGTCTCGTGCCCTTTGCCGGCGATGACGACGCAGTCGCCCGCCTTGGCGGCGGCGAGGGCCTGGCCGATGGCCTCCCGGCGGTCGGCCACGAACTCGATGTTCGGCAGCGCCGGCAGGCCCGCGCGCATGTCGGCGAAGATCTGGCCGAGGTTCTCCTTGCGCGGATTGTCGGCGGTCGCCCAGGCGAGGTCGGCGCCGGCGGCCACGGCCTGCGTCATCGCCGGGCGTTTGCCGCGATCGCGGTCTCCCCCGCAGCCGAAGACGCAGAGCAGACGCCCCGGGGTGATGCCGCGCAGCATCCGCAGCGCGTTGCGCAAGGCGTCGTCCGTATGGGCGTAGTCGACGAAGACCGGGTAAGGCTGGCCGGCCTCGACCCGTTCCATGCGGCCGGCGACGCCCGGGAACGCCGCGACGGCCGCGACGAGGGCGGACGGATCTCGGCCGAGCGCGGCGGCCACCGCCAGGGCGCACAGGACGTTGGCGACGTTGTAGTCGCCGGGGAGGGCCGACTTGAAGACGACCGCGCGACCGGCATGGCGCACGGTGAAGACCGCGCCGCCGGCGTCGAGGGCGACGTCGGTCGCGCGCAGGTCGGCGTCGGGCGACAGGCCGTACGTCAGGACCGTCCCGCGCGTCCGGCACGCCGCGGCGAGCGCGCGGCCGTGCGGGTCGTCGATGTTGACGACGCTGACATCCGGGACGGAGCCGTTGCGGCCGTCGAAAAGGGCCGTCTTGGCGGCGAGGTAGGCGTCGAGGTCGCCGTGGTAGTCGATGTGGTCGCGCGTGAGGTTGGTGAACGCGGCGACCTGGAAGCGCAGTCCATGGACGCGGTCCTGATGCAGCGCATGGGAGCTGACCTCGAGGCAGGCGCCTTCGCAGCCGGCGTCGACCATCTGACGGAAGAACGCGGTGAGGTCCGCCGATTCCGGCGTGGTCTTATAAGAAGGGATCGAGCGACGACCGAGATGGTAGCGGACGGTGCCGATGAGTCCCCACTGAGCTCCGTCGTCCTGCAGGAGATGGCGCAGGAGCGTCGTGACCGTCGTCTTCCCGTTGGTCCCCGTCACGCCGACGAGGCGGAGAGACGCTTCGGGATGGCCGTGGAACCGGCGGGCGACCTCGGCCAGCACCCGGCGCGGGGCTTCGACCTGGACGGCCGCGACGGCGGGCAGGCCCGCGACCGATTCGCCGGAGACGATGGCCGCCGCGCCGCGGGCGATGGCGTCATCGAGGAAAGCGTGCCCCGCCACGCGCAGGCCCGGCAAGGCGAAGAACAACGAGCCCGGCAGGATGCGCCGGCTGTCCGTGACGATCGAACCGATGCGCACGGAACCGTCGCCCGTCCGCCCGAGCACGGGCAGGCCCTGCAGCAAAGCGTTGAAAGTCGGTCGCTCGGAGCCGAGGGACGTCATCGGCCGAGGTCGGCCACGGGGCCGCGCGGGAGGGTGGAGACCGGAGGGAGATCGAGCCAGCGGATGCACTTCTCCGCGACCTCGCGGAAGATGGGAGCGGAGACCTTGCCGCCGTAACCGACGCCTTCGCCCTGGGGCTCGTCGATGATCACGGTGACGGCCAGCCGGGGGTCGCCCACCGGGAAGAAGCCGGCGAAAGAGGCCACGTGGTGGGAAGTCGAATAGCGTCCGTTCACGATCTTCTGGGTCGTGCCCGTCTTCCCCGCGACCTCGTAGCCGGGGATGTCGGCGATCGGCGCCGTGCCGCCCTTCCCGCAGACGCCGCGCAGGAGCGCCGCCATCTGGCCGGCCGTCGCCGCGCTGACCGCCCGGCCGCGGGAGCGCGGCGCGTAGTCGAGGATGACCGCCTTCGTCTTGGGGTCCTCGACACGGAGGACGAGCTGGGGCTGCATCAGGAGCCCGTCGGCGGCGATGACCGACATCGCGAGATGCATCTGCATCGCCGTGACGCTGACGGAGTGCCCCATCGGGATGCGCGAGATGGTGAGTCCGTCCCAGCGTTTCGGCGGGATCAGGAGACCGGGCACCTCGGCGCCGGTGATCACGCCCGTGGGGGCGCCGAAACCGAAAGACTTGATGAGGGCGAAGAAACGGTCTTCGCCGAAGCGTTCGGCGTACTGCATGCCGACCTGCACCGTGCCGCGGTTGGAGGACTCGCGCACGATGTCGCGGATATCCGCCGAGCCCATCGCATGGGAATCGGCCGGCAAGGAGACCATGCGGCCGCGGTAGGGCACCGTCGTCGCCCCGCAGTCGAAGATGGAATTAGGCGTGATGAGACGCTCCTCGAGCGCGCCGGCGACCGAGACGATCTTGAAGACCGAACCCGGCTCGTAGACGTCGGAGACGGCGCGGTTGCGCTGGCTGTCCATCGGCGCCGCCTGCGGATCGAAGAAACGGTTGAGGTCGAAGGTGGGCCAGTTCGCGAGCCCCAGGATGCGTCCCGTCCGCGGCTCGCTGACGATGATGACGCCGCCCTTGGGACGGTAGCGCTCGGCCGCCGCCGCCAGGGCGTCTTCGCAGCTTTTCTGGATCAGGCTGTTGATCGTCAGCACGACCGTGCTGCCGTCGACCGGCGCGACCTCGCGCAGGCGGATGCTGGCGAGCTCGCGATGGCGGCCGTCGCGCTCGGACTCGATCCAGCCCTTCTGGCCGATGAGCAGCGGGTTCATCACGCTCTCGATGCCCGCGGCCGGCACGCCTTCCTTGTTGACGTAGCCGAGCACGTGGGCCGCCAGCTGTCCCTTGGGATAGCTGCGCCGGTACTTCAGCTCGGCGCGAAGGGCCTTGATGCCGAGCGCCTTCGTCCGCTTCACGACGTCCTCGCCGACCTCGCGCGCGAGGATCGACCAGCGGATGACGTGGTCGTCGCCGGCCGAGTCGACCCGGACCTTGGTCTCGAAAGCCGAGCGGACCTTGGCGGGCGCGAGGCCGAGGACGACGGCGACCTCCGCGAAACGGCCGCGGTCGGCGGGGGCCAGGGCCTCCGGATCCACGCCGATGTCCCAGACGTCTTCCGACACCGCCAGCAGATTGTCCTGCGCGTCGCGGATATCACCGCGCCGGCAAGGCTTCTCCTGCAGCACGCGCCGGGCCTGCAGGGCTTCCGCGCGGAGGCGAGGGGCGTCGACCCAATGCAACCAGACCAGCCGCGTGACGACGGCCAGGAAGCAGAGGGAGACGATCCAGGCCAGCAAACGGTAGCGCGTTCGCCTGGCTTGGGGGAGGCTCATCGAGCGGCGGGTCCTCCCTGCCCTCCTGCGCCGAGGAAAGCGATTTCGCGGGCCGTCATCCGAGGGCTGGCGGAAAAGAGCGGGGCCGGGGACGCGGCCGAAGGCAGGAAACGGACCCACACGACCTGCTCGGGCACCGGCGGCTTGAGGGCGTCGCCGATGCGCTGCTGGAGCTGCAGCGTGTCGACGGCCTGGTCGCGCTGGCGACGGACCGTCTCCAGCTCCTTCTTGGAAAGGGCGATGTCGCGCTCGATGCGCTGGATGCGGCTGCCGACCATGTCGGCCTCGACGCGGAGGCGCATGATGTTGATGTTGCCGGCCGAGAAGGCGCCCACGGCGCCGAACACGCAGGCCCAGGTGAGGAAGCGCGGGCTCATGCGGGGAGCCGGCGCACGGCGCGGAGGCGAGCCGAACGGCTGCGGGGGTTGCGGGACTGTTCGTCCGCGGAAGGCTGGACGGCCTTGCGGGTCAGGAGGTCGGCCCGTTTGACGCGGTCGTCCTGGTTGCGGGCGTCGTCGCGGTCGACCGGACGGCCGGCGACTTCGTTCATGTAACGCTTCACGAGGCGATCCTCGAGCGAATGGAAGGAGATGACGGCGAGCACGCCGCCGTCGGTCAGCTTGGCGAAGGCGAGCGGGAGGGCGTCGGCGAGGGCGCCGAGCTCGTCGTTGACCGCGATGCGGACGCCTTGGAAGGTCCGGGTGGCGGGATGGGGTCCGCGCGGGCCCGGCGCGGGCGGCGCGGCCTCGGCCACCAGCTCGGCGAAACTCGCCGTGCGGGCCAGCCGGCCCGTGCCGCGCGCCGCGATGATGGCGTTGACGACGCGGTACCAGCGGGGCTCTTCGCCGTAGTCACGCACGGCGCGTTCGATCTCCGGGCGCTCGGCGCGTTCCAGGAACTCCGCGGCGGAGCGGCCCGTGCGCGTGTCCATGCGCATGTCGTTCGGCGCGTCGTGCCGGAAGGAGAAGCCGCGTTCGGCGACGTCGAGCTGGAAGGAGGAGACCCCGATGTCGAGCAGCACGCCGTCGAAACGTCCCGGGACGCGGTCCAGGTGACGGAAATTCTCCGCGTGGAAACGGAGACGGCCGGCATGCGCCGCGAGCAAGGGCGCCGCCCGGACGGCGGCGTCCGGATCGCGGTCCAGCGCGTCGAGCGTGCAGCCCGGCGCGCGGGCCAGGATCGCCGCGGAGTGGCCGCCGCCGCCGAAGGTGCCGTCGAGGTAGGCGCGCCCGTCCTGCGGGGCGAGGAGCGCGAGGCACTCTTCGAGCAGGACTGGGACGTGGCTGGTCATGCGACGGTCTGTGAATAAGGTGTGAGCAGTGTAAGTAACTTCTGGATACGCCTCACAGGCCGAGCTCGCGCAGGGCGCGGAGGATGGCGACGGCGGCGGGCGATTCGCGGTCGGCCGGAGGAGGCGTCGGCGAAGACAGGTGGAACGTGGTGAAGCCGCCGCGGAAAAGCACGGCGTGCTCGAGACGGGCTTCCTTGACGATGTGCTCGTTGAGCGTGATCCGGCCGGCCTTGTCGCACGTCACCTGGATGCTGTTCGCGCCGAGCAGCGACAGCGCCTCCATCTTCACCGGATCGCTCACGGTGACCTGCAGGGCGGCGTCGTGGATGCGCTGGGCCATCGACGGCGGGAAGACGACGATGGCGCCGAGGGCCGGGTGGAACATCGCGAGGAAAGTCGCTTCCGCGTCGAAACGCCAGGCCGCCGGGATCGTGACACGGTTCTTCTCGTCCAGCTTTCCTTGATGGAGGCCGGTGAAGAGACCGATGTTGGAGCCAATGGACATAGCGATTGGGGAGTTGCCCCCAGATGACCCACTTTTCCCCACACTAAGCCACTGGTCAAGAATTTAGCCCCCCGATCCCCCTTTTTCTTGTTCACAGGCCGCGCCAGGCTGTTATACGATTGATAAGCATCATTAAAATATGTAAGGCATTGTCGTTTAGTGTTTTGTGTAAATTAATGGCTCACCCAGGCTGGCCGGCCTGGTTCCGGCGCGATTTTCCGGCGCGTCCGATCGCCGGCGCCTTCGCGAAAATGTGTAATGGAAAAGTGGTGACAAAAGGGCCGGCACCGGCGCCGGCCCGCCTCGGGCGAAACTGTTTGCCAAGGCCAGCCCGCTGTGTTTCGTCAATGGCACTGACTCTAGACATGAAAACCGCCCTCGCCCTCCTCGCCACCCTCGCCCTCGCCGGCTGCGCCACCCAGATCGGCGTGGACAACTCCCAGCATCGCGAAGCGTCCTTCTCGAACGTGACGGGAGTCCTGACCACCCGCTACACCTCGGAGCCCGAGGCCGTCTTCAACGCCGTCAAGCGCACCATCGACGCGATGCCCGGCACCCTGCGCACCGGCGAGACCGACTCCCGCGGCGCCAACAAGGAGCTGAACAGCGTCATCGTCTTCGCCCGCACCATCGGCGACCTCGAGATCAAGATCACCATCGAGAAAGCCGAAGACGAACAGACCAAGGCCGCCTTCACCCAGGTCCGCGTCAAGTACGGCGCCTTCGGCAACCTGCCGGAGAGCCAGCAGATCGTCTCCAAGATCACTTCCAACCTGCGCTGAACGCCAGGGCGCACCGCCAAACGGACGCCGCCCGGCCGCACGGCTCGGCGGCGTTCTTTTTTACCCCCTTCCCCTCATGGGCAACATCCACGGACACAGTTTCCGCATCACCACCTTCGGCGAAAGCCACGGGCCCGCGCTCGGCGTCATCATCGACGGCTGCCCGCCCCGCGTGCCCTTCGACGCCGACTTCCTGCGCGCGGAGCTCGACCGCCGGCGGCCGGGGCAGAGCGCCCTGACGACCCAGCGCAAGGAGGCCGACGCGCCCGAGGTGCTGTCCGGCGTCTCCGCCGACGGCCTGACGCTCGGCTCGCCCATCGCGATCGTGATCCGCAACGGCGACCAGCGCCCGCAAGCCTACGCCGAGATGAAGGCCGCCTACCGGCCTTCCCACGCCGACTTCACCTATGACGCCAAGTACGGCATCCGGGCCGTCGAAGGCGGCGGCCGTTCCTCGGCCCGCGAGACCGCCGCGCGCGTCGCCGCCGGCGCCGTCGCCAAGACGGTCCTCAAGCATGCCTGCGGCGCGCGCATCATCGCCTGGGTGGAAAGCGTCGGCGAAGTCCGCATGCCCGCCGCCGCCAAGGCGCCGACGCTCAAGCAGGTCGAGGCCACGCCCACCCGCTGCCCCCACCCCGCCACCGCCGCGAAGATCGACGCCCTGATCCGGGACGCCCGCGCCGACGGCGATTCCGTCGGCGGCGTCATCTGCTGCGTCATCGAGAACCTGCCGGCGGGCCTCGGCTCGCCCGTCTTCGACCGCTTCGAAGCCGACCTCGCGAAGGCGATGCTCTCCCTCCCCGCCACCAAAGGCTTCGAGATCGGCAGCGGCTTCGCCGGCACGGTCCTGCGCGGCAGCGCGCACAACGACGAGTTCGTCCGCAAGGGCGGCCGCATCCGCACCGCGACCAACCGCTCCGGCGGCACGCAGGGCGGCATCACGAACGGCGAAGACGTCGTCTTCCGCATCGCCTTCAAGCCCACGGCCACCGTGCTCAAGCCCCAGAAGACGGTCCGCCCCGACGGTCACGCCACCGAGCTCAGCGCCAAAGGCCGCCACGATCCGTGCGTCCTCCCGCGCGCCGTGCCCATCGTCGAAGCGATGGCCGCGCTGGTCGCCGTCGATCATTGGATCCGCGACCGCGGACAGAACGCTCCCTTCGGCCGCTGCGGACGCAAGGCATGACGCCCCTCGTCATCATCCTCGGGCCGACGGGCGCGGGCCGCGCCGACCTCGTCCGCGAACTGGCCGCCCACGCCTGGCCCGAAGGCCGCAAGATCCGCGTGCTGCGCGAAGCCCGCGAAGGCGGCGAACCGGCCGACCAGTGGCGCTTCGAAGGCGGCCAGGCCATCCTGCCCGCGCCGGGCGACGAGGACGCGGCGATCCTCGTGACGCACGGCTCGCTCCACGTGATCGACCAGATGGAAGCCTTGCACCGCGCCATCCGGCCGAC
>JBDLWC010000234.1:0-2639 GCA_039804485.1 Verrucomicrobiota bacterium | reverse complement strand
CCCGGCGGGCTCGGAGAGCCCGCCCTACCCGCGCGGCCGGAGGCCGCGAGGGGGCAAGTGGGCATGGGGGCAAGTTGACACGGGGCGAACAATATAGGGGGAGCGGGCAGGCAGGGGCGTGCGGCCCGCGCGCCCTCGGATGACCGGGCCGGTCATCCCTACCACGAGACAGGGAAGCATGGCTCAAGGGGAGACCGGAAACCGGATGATCGGCAGGGGGCATTTATTAATAGTCCAAGCTAACTTTCCGGTTTCCGGTCTCCCCTTGGGGTTTGGCCACCCTGACCGCTGAACCGCCCGGCGGGCTCGGAGAGCCCGCCCTACCCGCGCGGCGTAGCCGCGAGGGGGGCAAGTGGGCATGGGGGCACGTTGACAAGGGGCGAGCAAAGAGGCTCGGTTGACCAGAGGCTCGGAGAGCCCCGCCCTACCCGGGGGCTATGCCCCCTAATCCATTGACACCCCTCCCCCCATTCCCCTTCTTTTGCCCTTCACGTCTCCACCCCACCCCTCCCTTTCACCATGGCTAAAAACACCAAGAATACCTCCAAATCCGCCAAGTCGACCAAGGTCGTTTACACCTGGGGCGACGGCAAAGCTGACGGCAACGGCTCCATGAAGGCCCTGCTCGGCGGCAAAGGCGCCAACCTCGCCGAAATGACCCGTATCGGTCTGCCCGTGCCTCCCGGCTTCACCATCACGACCGAAGTCTGCACCTACTACTACGCCAACAAGCGCACCTACCCGGCCAACCTCCAGGCCCAGATGGAAGCCGGCGTCGCCAACATGGAGAAGATCATGGGCACGAAGTTCGGCGCCACCTCCGGCATGCCGCTGCTCGTCGCCGTCCGCTCGGGCGCCCGCGACTCGATGCCCGGCATGATGGACACCATCCTCAACCTCGGCCTCAACGACGAGTCCGTCCTCGCCCTCGCCAAGGCCACCAACAACCCCCGCTTCGCCTGGGATTGCTACCGTCGCTTCATCCAGATGTACGGCGACGTCGTGCTCGGCGTGCAGAAGCGCGAAGGCGAAGACCATGAGCCGTTCGAGTCCGTCATCGAAGAATTCAAGCACAAGAAGTACAAGTCCGACATCGAGGACTCCGCCCTCACCGCCGAAGACCAGCAGGAGCTCGTCAAGCGCTTCAAGGCCCTCGTCAAGGAGCGCACCGGCAAGGTCTTCCCGAACAGCCCGTGGGACCAGCTGCGCGGCGCCGCCGGCGCCGTCTTCTCCTCGTGGATGAACGACCGCGCGATCGTCTATCGCCGCAAGTACAACATCCCCGCCGAGTGGGGCACCGCCGTCAACGTCCAGGCCATGGTGTTCGGCAACACCGGCGACAAGTCCGGTTCCGGCGTCGCCTTCACCCGTAATCCCGCCAACGGCGTGGATGAGTTCTACGGCGAATTCCTCGTCAACGCCCAGGGCGAAGACGTCGTCGCCGGCGTCCGCACCCCCGAGCCGGTCAGCAAGCTCAAGGCCGTGATGCCCGAGAGCTTCGCCCAGCTCATGAAGGTCCGCCAGACCCTCGAGAAGCACTTCAAGGACGTCCAGGACATCGAGTTCACCGTCCAGGAAGGCAAGCTGTACATGCTCCAGACGCGTAACGGCAAGCGCACCGCCGCCGCCGCGCTGAAGTTCGCCGCCGACATGGTGAAGGAGAAGCTCATCGACTGGGAGACCGCCGTCCTGCGCAACCCCGCCGACCAGCTCGAACAGCTGCTCGCCCCGATCTTCGACCTCGCCGAAGTCAAGAAGGCCAAGGCCATCGCCACCGGCCTCCCCGCCGGCCCCGGCGCCGCCACCGGCAAGATCTACTTCAACGCCGAGCGCGCCGTCGTGGCCGCCGAGAAGGGC
This sequence comes from Verrucomicrobiota bacterium, assembly GCA_039804485.1. Lineage (GTDB taxonomy): Bacteria > Verrucomicrobiota > Verrucomicrobiia > Opitutales > UBA953 > UBA953. The sequence continues at coordinate 782 of JBDLWC010000234.1, read as the reverse complement.
GAGAAGGTCCTCCTCGTCCGCGTCGAGACCTCCCCGGAAGACCTCCGTGGCATGATCGCCGCCGAAGGCATCCTCACCGCCCGCGGTGGCGTCTCCTCGCACGCCGCGCTCGTCGCCCGCCAGATGGGCAAGGTCTGCGTCTGCGGCGCCGCCGCCGTCCAGATCGACTACGACAAGAAGACGACGACGATCGCCGGTCACACCTTCAAGGAAGGCGACTACCTCTCCATCGACGGCACCGCCGGCACGGTCTACGCCGGTCAGATCAAGACCGCTCCTTCGGAAATCGTCGCCGGCCTGCTCAACAACGACAAGGCCGCGCAGAAGACCGAGAAGTACAAGAACTACGTCCAGCTCATGAAGTGGTGCTCGCAGGCCACCCGCCTCGCCGTCCGCACCAACGCCGACAATCCTGAGCAGACCGCCCAGGCCCTCGCGTTCGGCGCCCAGGGCATCGGCCTCACCCGCACCGAGCACATGTTCTTCGAAGGCGACCGCATCGACGCCGTCCGCGAGATGATCCTCGCCGACACCGTCGAAGGCCGCAAGAAGGCCCTGGCGAAGATCCTGCCCTACCAGCGCGCGGACTTCACCGGCATCTTCAAGGCCCTCAACGGCCTGCCCGCCACGATCCGCCTCCTCGACCCGCCCCTCCACGAGTTCGTGCCGCACGACGAGAAGTCCCAGGCCGCCCTCGCGAAGAAGCTCGGCATCAAGACCGAGAAGGTCGTCGCCCGCGTCGCCGCCCTGCACGAGTTCAACCCGATGCTCGGTCACCGCGG
>JBDLWC010000233.1:0-11398 GCA_039804485.1 Verrucomicrobiota bacterium | reverse complement strand
CCTGCGCGGGCTGAAGGAGAAGTACGAACAGCATCACCGTGTGAGGATCACCGACTCGGCGCTGGTGGCGGCGGCCACCCTCTCCAACCGCTACATCACCGACCGTTTCCTGCCGGACAAGGCCATCGACCTCGTGGACGAGGCCTGCGCCCAGATCCGCACCGAGATCGACAGCGTGCCGTCCGAGCTCGACGCGGTGAACCGCAGCGTGCTCCAGCTCGAGATCGAGGAGGCCGCGCTCAAGGCGGAGAAGGACGTCGCCTCGGCCGACCGCCTCGCCGCCCTGCGCAAGCAGCTCGCCGACTCCCGCGAGGAGCAGACCGCTTTCCGCGCCCGCTGGACGGCGGACAAGGAAGCCGTGACGAAGGTCCGCGCTTCCCGTTCGCAGCTCGAAGAGGCCAAGGCCTCGATGGCCAAGGCCGAGCGCGCCGGCAAGCTGGAGGAAGTCGCCAAGCTCCGCTATGGCACCATCCCCGAGCTCGAGAAGGTCGTCGCGAAGCTCGAAGGCGCCGCCAAGTCGGCCACCGGTCTTTTCCGCGAGACCGTCACGCCTGAGGAGGTCGCCGAAGTCGTCGCCCGCTGGACCGGCGTGCCGGTGAGCAAGCTGCTCGAAGGCGAGCGTCAGAAGATCCTCCGCCTGGCCGACAACCTCAAGGCCCGCGTCGTCGGCCAGGACGAGGCCGTGCGCGTCGTCGCCGAAGCCGTGCAGCGTTCGCGCGCCGGCGTGCAGGATCCTCGCCGCCCGGTCGGCTCTTTCCTCTTCCTCGGCCCCACCGGCGTCGGCAAGACCGAGCTCGCCAAGGCCTTGGCGACGGAGCTCTTCGACAGCGAGAAGTCGATGATCCGCATCGATATGTCTGAATATATGGAGAAGCATGCGGTCTCCCGCCTCGTCGGCGCGCCTCCCGGCTACGTCGGCCACGAAGAAGGCGGCCAGCTCACCGAGGCCCTCCGCCGCCATCCTTACGCCGTCGTGCTCTTGGACGAGGTCGAGAAGGCCCACCCGGAAGTCTTCAACATCCTGCTCCAGGTCCTGGACGACGGCCGCCTGACCGACTCGCAGGGACGGACCGTGGACTGCCGCAACGCGATCTTCATCATGACCTCGAACATCGGCAGCCGGCATATCGCCGAGCACGCCGGCTTCGGCCTCACGGACAGCGTCCGCGAAGCCGTCATGGCGGACCTGCGCGCCCACTTCCGCCCGGAATTCCTGAACCGGATCGATGACATCGCCCTGTTCAGCCCGCTCGGACCCGAGCAGGTCGCCGCCATCGCCGCCATCATGCTCCGCGGCCTCAACGACCGTCTCGCCGCCAAGCGCATCCGTCTCGACTTCGACCAGACCGCCCTGGCGCTCATCGCCGAGAAGGGCTTCGACCCGGTCTATGGCGCGCGCCCCCTGCGTCGCTACCTGCAGCGCGAGGTCGAGACCTCGCTCGCCAAGGCCATGCTCGCCGGCGAGATCCCCGAGGGCAGCCTCGTCCGCGTGAAGCGGGTCAAGGACAGCCTCGGCTTCGAGGTCAAGGCGGGCGGGTTTTCGGATTGAAGGAAGCCGCCGGCCGAGGGAGTCTCGGGCCATGACCGCTACGCGCATCCGCTGCGGGGTGGCCGGCACGGGATCCCTCGGCCAGCACCACGCCCGCATCTATTCGACCCTGCCCGGCGCCGAGCTCTCCGGCATCTTCGAGCCGAACGACGCCCGGGCGGCCGAGATCTGCGCCAAGCATGGCTGCCGCCGGTTCCTGACCCTCGACGAGATGGCCGCCGCCTGCGACGCCGTCAGCGTCGTCGTCCCGACCAACCACCACGCCGCCGTGGCGCTGCCCTTGCTCGCCAAGGGAGTGCACCTGCTGATCGAAAAGCCGATCTGCGTGACCCTCGACGAGGCCGCCCAGATCCTGGACGCCGCCGCCAAGGCGGACCGCATCGTCCAGGTCGGACACATCGAACATTATAATCCGGTGATGTCGTTCCTCGAGAAGGCCGTCACCGACGCCCGTTATATCACCGCCGAGCGCCTGGCTCCCTTCACCCCGCGCGGCACCGAGGTCGGGGTCGTGCTGGACCTGATGATCCACGACATCGGCATCGTCCTGCAGCTCGCCAACTCCCCCGTCGAGCGCATCGACGCCGTCGGCGTCTCGGTCGTGACCAAGACCGAGGACATCGCCAACGCCCGCATCGCGTTCAAGAACGGCTGCGTCGCCAACCTCAGCGCCAGCCGCGTCTCGCTGAAGAAGAACCGCGAGATCCGCGTCTTCCAGACCGGCGGCTACCTCTCCATCGATTTCATGGGCCAGAAGGGTCATACCGTCCGGGTCGACCCGACGGCCGAAGGCGGCTTCGCCAAGGAAGAGATCCCGATCGAGAAGGGCGAGCCCCTCGCCATCGAACTCGCCTCCTTCACCGCGTGCGTCCGCGAGCGCAAGAGCCCGAAGGTCAGCGGCGAGCTCGGTCGCACGGCCTTGGCGGTCGCCATCCAAATCACCGAACAGATCCGCGCCGGCATGGCGCGCCGATGAGCGCTTTCCCGACCATTCCGGCGAGTTTCGACCGACCCCGCGCGGGCGAGGTCGACGTCCTCGTGGTGGCCGGGGAGCACTCCGGCGACCAGCACGCCGCCAAGGTCGTCGCCGATCTTCTCCAGGCGCGTCCGGACTTGCGCGTCGCCGCGTTCGGCGGGCCGCGCCTGCGCGCCGCCGGCGCCCAGCTGCTTTTCGACATGACCACGTTCTCCGCCGTGGGCATCGTGGAGATCCTGTCGGCCTATCCGTTCTACCGCCGGCTCTTCGGGCGCATGGTCGCTTGGACGACCCAATGGAAACCGAAGGTCGTGGTCCTGGTCGATTATCCCGGACTCAACCTGCGGCTGGCGAACGAGCTGCGCAAAGCCGGCCTTTCGCGGGCGGGCCAGGGCACGACCGCCGTCATCCAATACGTCAGCCCGCAGCTCTGGGCCTGGAAGCCGAAGCGCCGTTTCACCATGGCCCGCGACCTCGATGGGGTGGGGACGATCTTTCCTTTCGAGCCTGCTTGCTATGCCGATACCAAGCTGGACGCCCGTTTCGTCGGACATCCTTTCGCCGAGGCCGGCCACCAGCCGGCGTTGAAGTATGACGCCGACGGTCCGGTGCTGCTGCTGCCCGGCAGCCGGCCGAAGCCGGTCCGGAAGATCTTCCCGGCGTTGGTGGAGGCCTTCGCTCTGTTCCGCCGGGATCATCCCGGGCGCCGCGCGCTCGTGCTACACACCGGCGGTGCCGTGCACGCCGAACTCTACCGGTTGCTCGCCGAATATGGCGACGAGGCCAAAGGCATCGACCTGCGGCCCGTTTCCGAAGGACCCGCCGCAGGCTGCGCGGCGCTCGTCAGTTCCGGCACCATGTCGCTCACGGTCGCGCTCGCCGGCATTCCCGGCGCGGTCGTCTACCGGGCGAACCCGCTCACCTGGATCGTCGGCCGGCGGCTCATCGCCGGACGCGTCGACCACCTCGGGATCGCGAACATCCTGCTCAAGCGCCAGGCCTGGCCGGAGTACCTGCAAGGCGCTTGCGAGCCGACGGCCTTGGCGGCTCGCCTCGGCGTCTGCGTCGACGGCGCCGGCCCGCGCGACCAGGCCGTGGCGGATGCCGCCGAGCTCGCTCGCCTGCTCTCCGCGGAATCGGGCGCCACTCCCGCGGAGTGGGTCGCTTCCTATCTCCCGAAGGCATGAACGCCCCGCTGAAGATCGCCGTGCTCGGTTGCGGCTACGTCGGCGCCGAATTCGCCCGGCAGGCGAGGGCGGCCGGGCACGACGTCCTTGGTGTCGTTCGTTCCGAGGCCTCTCGCGACAAGCTTCGCGCCGAGGGCATCGCGGCGGAAGCCTTCGATCTTTACGCCGGCGACTGGGCCCTTCTGCCGCGCGGCTTCGACGCCGTCGTCTACGCGGCCAGCACGGGCGGCGGCGGCCCTGAGGCTTATGCCTTGGCTTACGATACCGGCGTGCGCCGCGCGCTGATGTGGGCGCGCGAGGTCGGCGCCGGCGGTTTCGTTTTCACCAGTTCCACCGGCGTGTACCGTCAGGACGACGGCCGTATCGTCGACGAAGAGAGCGTGGTCGGCGGCGCGCCGACCGCGGACGCCATCCTCGGAGGGGAGCGGGCCGTGCTGTCCGCAGGCTTCGCTCGCGCCCGGGTCTTGCGCTTCGGCGGCCTCTACGGTCCCGGGCGGCATCATCTCGTCGATCAGCTGCGTCGCGGCGACCACGTCATCGGCGGGCGCGTCGACCATTACATCAATTACCTCCACCGCGATGACGCGGCCTCTTCGATCCTCGCGGCGATCGTCGGCGGACCTGCCGGCGCGCGCGTCTACAACGTCGGCGATGGGAAGCCCGTGACGAAGGAGGCGCTGGCGCGCTGGATCGCGGAGCGGCTGGGGCAGGGCGAACCGGTCTTCGATCCCACGGCTCCGGCGGGTCCGCGGGTGGCCAAAGGGGGCCGGACGCAGCCCAGTCGGATCGTGGCGACGGGGCGGATCCGGGCGGAATTGGGCTGGAAGCCCGTTTTTGCGGATGTTTTCGTAGGATTGGCGCCTTTTCTGGGCTAAGTCAGCCATAGGGGTGTTGCGGGCTCTTACCCCGTTAGCCACGAAACCGTAACAATTGCATGAGAGGATGCCGTCGCAATCGCACCTTCTCATGAACCACCGCATCAAGCAGTTCCTCGTCGCCGCCGCCGTCCTCGGTTGCGCTCACACCGCTTCCGCCGCCGAGCGGAACCCCGCCCTCGACCTCTTGGTCAAGAAGGGGATCATCACCGCTGAAGAACGTGCTCAGGCCCTCGAGCAGGCCGCCGTCGCCAATCTCCGGTCCGGCCCCAAGGAAGTGGCCTGGTATGACAAGCTGAAGATCGACGGCTATACCCAGTTCCGTTTCACCGAGAACCTCGACGACGCCTCTAAGGCTCTGAACGTCCCGGCCGACAAGTCTGTCAGCACCACTGAAGGCCTCCTCCTTCGCCGCGGCCGCTTCAAGATCTCGGGCGACGTCGCTCCTCGCCTGCATGTCTACTCCCAGCTCGATTTCGCGGCCAGCACCGGCGCGACCAGCCTTTCGCTCCAGGCCCGCGACCTCTACGCCGATATCGCCCTCGACGACGACCGCGAGCATCGCGTCCGTGCCGGTCTCTCGAAGGTGCCCTACGGTTGGGTCAACCTCCAGTCCTCCCAGAACCGTATCGTCACCGAGCGTCCGGAAGCCCTTAACTCCGCGGTCGAAGGCGAACGTGATCTCGGCGTCTACTACATGTACGCCTCCAAGGAGTCGCGCGAACTCTTCAAGTCCCTCATCAAGGACGGCCTCAAGGGGTCCGGTGACTATGGCGTCTTCACTGTAGGCGGCTTCAACGGACAGGGCCTGAACAAGTCCGACCTCAACGGCGAACCCCACCTGCTCGCTCGTCTCAGCTACCCGTGGAAGGCCGCCAGCGGCCAGATCTATGAAGCGGGCATCGGCGCTTACGCTGGTAAGTTCGTCGTTGAAAAGGAATCCATCGCGCCTGCCGCGGGCGGTTCGGCTGCCACTCCGGGAGGCGGCAGCGAGTTCGACGATCGTCGTGCCGTCGCGACCTTCATCATGTACCCCCAGCCCTTCGGCATCGAAGCCGAGTGGACCGTCGGCCAAGGACCGCAGTTGAACGACGCGCGTACCGCCATCTCCCTGAATGACCTCCAGGGTGGTTACATTATGCTCAACTATCGCATCACCCAGGGCGAGCAGGAGTTTTACCCCTTCGTGCGCTGGAACTACTTCGACGGCGCCCGCAAGTTCGCCAAGAACGCCCCGAAGATGGTGGTCAACGAGATCGATATCGGCTGTGAATGGCAGATCCGCAAGGAGCTCGAGCTTCAGGTCGCCTATACGTTCACCAACGAGCGAAATAACACCTCCAAAGCGCCTTACACCAACGTCACCGACGCCCGACGCTTTACCGCCCAGCTCCAGTTCAACTACTGAGCTTTTAAGCAAGAGGGTGTGCTTCGAGGGCCGGCGGCGACGCCGGCCCTCTTCCTTTGCCGGGATCGCCGGCCGGCCCGGACCTTGCGGTCCGGGATTTTCGTATCCACGATAAGACATGGCCGACGTCTACACCCGCGCCGAACGCAGCGCCCTGATGGCGAAGGTCCGGGGGCGCGGCAACGCCTCCACCGAGGGCGTCCTGGCCCGGCTCTTCCGGGCGGAAGGGTGGTCGGGCTGGCGGCGGCAGCTGGTCTTGCGCGGACGGGACGCGCGCGGCGAACCTTGGCGGACCCGGCCGGACTTCGTCTTCCGCGGCCGCCGGCTCGCGGTCTTCGTCGACGGGTGCTTCTGGCACGGATGCCCGCGGCATGGGACCCGGCCCAAGGGTAACGCCGCCTTCTGGCGCGCGAAGTTCCGGCGCAACCAGGCGAGGGATCGGCGTGACAATCGTCGCCTGCGCCGCGAGGGCTGGCGAGTCCTGAGGTTATGGGAGCATGAACTCAAGTCCAAGGCGCGGGATGCTTTGCTCGTAAAGCCGCGCAAGGCCTTCACCCAGGCACGAAAAAGCCCGACCAAGCGGTCGGGCTGATCGGGTCGGCTGGCGCCGGTGCTCAGAGCACGCGGTAGTTGGGCGAGGCGTTCGGCGTGCCTTTGGTCTGTTCGCGCAGGCGGCGGTTCTCTTCTTCCAGTTCGGCGATACGAGCCAGGGCGGCGGCGAGCTTGGCGTTGGCTTCGCGCAGGGCGGTGGAAGCGGCATCGAGGTCGGCCTCGGCCTTCTTCTGCTTGGCGAGGGCGTCCTTGAGCTCGGACCCGTCGCGGAGGCGGCCGAGTTCGGAAGTCAGTTCGTTGACGCGGGCCGCGGCGTCAGCCTTGGCCTTTTCGAGTTCAGCGGCTTTGACGGCGGCCTTGCCGGCGTCTTCCTTGGCCTTGGCGAGGTCGGCGACCGTCTGGGCGGCGTCTTCCTTGGCCTTGGCGAGAGCCGCGGCGGCCTGCTTGCTGGCTTCGTCGGCGGCCTTCTTGAGGGAGGCGTAATCCTGGGCGGCCTTGGTCGCGGCGGCGGCGGCCTTCACGCGGGCCTCTTCGGCCTCCTTGCTGATCTTGTCGGCGCGCTCCTTGGCTTCGATTTCACCGTTCCAGGTGACGATGGCGATGGCGCCGAACGCGGCGGCGAGGAGGAGGATGATGATTTCGCGAGGTTTCATGGCTGGTTGAAGCGCAGAATGGCCCTCGCCGCGGCTGGGGTCAAGACCCTACCCCCGCTCAGGAGAGCCGATTCTTGTAGTCCGCGTAACCGAACCGGCGGATGACCTGGATCTGTCCGGCCGTCGGGTCGAAAGAGGCGATGGCGGGCAAGGGCACGCCGTTGAAGGTCGTGTTCTTCACGAACGTGTAGTGTGACATGTCCATGAAGACGAGCCGCTGGCCGACCTTGAGGGGGCTCGCGAAAGAGTAGTCGCCGATCACGTCGCCCGCCAGGCAGGTCGCGCTGCCCAGGCGATAGGTGTGGGGCAGCTTGCCCGGCAGGTCCGCATCCATGATGTCCGCCCGGTAGGGCATCTCCAGCGTGTCGGGCATGTGGCAGGTCGCCGAGACGTCGAGGATGGCGATGTCGACCCCGTTGTGGACGATGTCGAGGACGGTGCCGACCAGGACCCCGGTGCCGATGCCGATGGCTTCGCCGGGTTCGAGGTAGACCTGGATGTGCTGTCCCCAGCGCTGGCGGAAGCCGGTGATCACGCGCACGAGGCGATCCAGGTCGTAGCCTTCGCGGGTGATGTGGTGGCCGCCCCCGAAGTTGACCCATTTAAGGCGGGGGATGAACTCGCCGAACTTCGCTTCGAAGGCCGCGACCGTGCGCTCGAGCACGTCGGAGCCCTGCTGGCACATCGTGTGGAAGTGGAGGCCTTCGAGGCCGTCGAGGTCGGCGGCCGACCTGATCTCCGAGCGGAGCGTGCCGAGACGGGAACCGGCCGCGCAGGGGTTGTAGAGTTCGACGTCGACCTCGGCATGCTCGGGGTTCACCCGGAGGCCGAAGGACACCGGGCGGGTCGAGGCCCGGGCGGCGGCCTGGTGGCGTTTCCACTGCGAGACGGAGTTGAACGACACGTGGTCGGCGACGCGCAGCACGTGGGCGAATTCCTCGTCCTTGAAGGCCGGGGAGTAGACGTGGACCTCGCCGCCGAATTCTTCGCGCCCCAGCAGGGCTTCGTGGATGCCGCTGGCCGTCGTGCCTGCCAGGTATTTCGAGACCAGCTTCGCTTCGCTGAACTGCGCGAAGCCCTTGAGCGCCAGCAGGACCTTGGCGCCCGAGCGGTCCATGACCGAACGGAGGATGCGGAGATTCTGCTCCAGCAGGCCGCGATGGAGCACGTGGCAGGGGCTCGGGACCTGGCTCAGGTCGACTTTCCGGAAAGCTTCGGTGAGGGCGTCGGACACGGCGTCAAAGGTGGGAGCGTCGGGAAGCGGTGCAAACGAAAAGCCCGCTTCGCAGCGGGCTTCCGTGGAGGTCGTTCAGGCGACCGGAAGTTCCTTCACGTGCCAGGGCAGGCCGCGCCGGTTGAGCTCGTCCATGAACGGGTCCGGGTTCATCTCTTCCATGTTCCAGACGCCGGGCTTGAGCCACTTCCCGCCGGCGAGCATGGCGCCGCCGATGGCGGCCGGCACGCCGGTCGTGTAGCTGATCGCCTGGGACTTCACTTCGGCGTAGCACTCCTGGTGGTCGCAGACGTTGTAGATGAAGACCTTGCGGGGCTTGCCGTCCTTGACGCCCGTGATCTCGCAGCCGATGCAGGTCTTGCCCTTCGTGCGGGGTCCGAGCGAGGCCGGGTCCGGCAGGAGCGCCTTGAGGAACTGGATCGGGACGATCTGGTGGCCCTGGAATTCGACCGGGTCGATGCGGGTCATGCCCACGTTCTCGAGCACGCGCAGGTGCGTCAGGTAGTTCTCCGAGAAGGTCATGAAGAAGCGGATGCGCTTCAGGCCCTTGATGTTGAGGGCGAGGGACTCGAGTTCCTCGTGGTAGAGCAGGTAGCTGTCCTTCGGGCCGACGACCGGGTAGTCGTACACCCACTTCACGGACAGCGGGTCGGTCTCCTTCCATTCGCCCTTTTCCCAGAAACGGCCGCGCTGGGTGATCTCGCGGATATTGATCTCGGGGTTGAAGTTCGTGGCGAACTTGTAGCCATGGTCGCCGGCGTTGGCGTCCATGATGTCGATCGTCTCGATCGTGTCGAAGAGGTGCTTCTGGGCGTAGGCGCAGAAGACATTGGTCACGCCGGGGTCGAAGCCCGAGCCGAGCAGGGCGGTGAGGCCCGCCTTCTCGAAGCGCTCGCGGTAGGCCCACTGCCAGGAGTATTCGAACTTCGCCAGGTGGGGCGGCTCGTAATTGGCGGTGTCGACGTAGTGGATCCCCGCGTGGAGGCAGGCGTCCATCAGGTGCAGGTCCTGGTAGGGCAGGGCGACGTTGATGAGCAGGTCGGCCCCGAAGGACTTGATGAGGGCGACGGTGGCCTTGACGTCGTCGGCGTCGACGGCGGCCGTGCGGATCGTCCGGCCCGTGGCGGCCTTGACGTCGGCGGCGATGGCCTTGCACTTGTTCTCGTTGCGCGAGGCCAGCATGACCTCCGAGAAGGAGGCGGAATCCATGGCGCACTTGTGGGCGACGACGTTGCCGACGCCGCCGGCGCCGATGATGAGGACTTTTTTGCTCATGAGGTGACTGATTTCTGTCCACTCGGCGGGGAGGGGGAAGCAAAAAGGATGCACAGTCCCGCCAAGGCTCGGTGTCGGTCAGGCGACGCCCTCCGGGCAGTCCTTTCCGGACCGGCGGACCGGTCGGAAAGTAAACCCTTTTGGCTGGCGGGATGGGCGGGACTCGAACCCGTGACCTCCGCAGTGACAGTGCGGCGCTCTAACCAACTGAGCTACCACCCCGGTAGCCAAAAGGAAGGGTAACAAAGGTTTTCGGGAGGGGGTCTGTCAAACGGAAAACCGACCCAAATTATCCCCGAACCTGGCCTTGGCCGACGATTTCGAACTTCCAGGTGGTCAATTCGCGGATCCCCATCGGCCCGCGGGCGTGCAGGCGGTCCGTGGAGATGCCCACTTCGGCCCCGAATCCGAACTCGCCCCCGTCGGTGAACCGGGTGCTGGCGTTCCAGTACACGCAGGCGCTGTCGATCTGGGCGAGGAAGGAGCGTGCGGCGGCTTCGTCGGCCGTGATGATGGCGTCAGAGTGGTGCGAACCGTAGTCCTCGACGTGGGCGACCGCCGCGGCGAGGCCGGCGACGATCTTCACGTTAAGGATGAGGCCGAGGTGTTCCGTCCGGAAGTCCTGCTCCGTGGCGGCCTTGGCGCCGGGCATCAGCGGCAGCGCCTGGGCGCAGGCGCGGACCTCGGTCTGCTTGGCCGCCAGGGCGGCGGCCATCTTCGGGAGGAACTTCGCGGCGACGGCGGCGTCGACCAGCAGGGTCTCGAGGGCGTTGCAGGCGCTGGGGCGCTGGCACTTCGCGTTGAGCACGATCTGTTCGGCCATCGCGAGGTCGGCCTGCGCGTGGACGTAGACGTGGCAGATGCCGGCGTCGTGCTTGATGACGGGGACCTTGGCGGAATTGACCACCGCCTCGATGAGGCCGGGTCCGCCGCGGGGGACGATGATGTCGACGATGCCGCGGAGCGAGCCGAGGGCGGGCACCGCTTCGCGGTCCGTGAAGGGCAGGAGCGTGACGGCCTCGGCGGGCAGGCCGGCGGCGCGCAGGCCGGTCGCGAAGGACTTCGACAGCGCGATGTTCGTGTGGATCGCCTCGCTGCCGCCGCGCAGGACGCAGCCGTTGCCCGACTTCAGGCAGAGCGCGGCGGCGTCGACGGTGACGTTGGGGCGGGACTCGAAGATGATGGCGACGAGGCCGATCGGGACGCGGCGGCGGACGATGCGGAGTCCGTTCGGGCGGGTCCAGTCCTCGGTGACTTCGCCGACCGGGTCGGGCAGCTTGGCCACCGCTTCGCAGGCGACGGCGATATCTTCAAGCCGGGCGTGGTCGAGGCGCAGGCGGTCGGTCATCGCCTCCGTGAGGCCCTTGGCCTTGGCGGCGGCGAGGTCCTTGACGTTAGCCTCGAGGATGGCGGCTTCGTCGGCGCGGAGGGCCTGGGCGGCGGCGCGCAGGGCGGCGTCGCGGACGGCGGTCGGGGCGAGCGCGAGGGCGCGCGAGGCCTTCTTGGCCGTGCGGGCGATCTCCGTCACGCGCTGGAGGAGGTCGCTCATTTCTTCTTCAGCGAGAAGCGCGTGCCGAGCTTCTTCCCGTCGGCGAGTTCGAGCAGGACTTTCTCGCGACGGCCGCTGGCGATGATCGTGTCGACGCCGCCTTCGGCCGCGATCTCCGCGGCGAGCAGCTTCGTGACCAT
>JBDLWC010000232.1:0-9280 GCA_039804485.1 Verrucomicrobiota bacterium | reverse complement strand
CTCGGCCGAGCAGCTTCTCGGCGTATTTGGCGAGCAGGTCGGATTCGAGATTGACCCGGTCGCCTTGTCGGCGGCCGGCAAGATTGGTGACTTCCAAGGTATGCGGGATCAGCCAGATGCGGAACCCCTCCGGCAGGACCTCGGCGACCGTGAGAGACATCCCGTCCACGGCCACGCAACCCTTGCTGACAAGATAGCGGCGGAAGGCTTCGGGGACGGTGATATCCAACCGCCAGTCAGCTCCGACCTGTCCGAAAAAGGCGATGGTGCCGACGCAGTCGATATGCCCGGTGACGAAGTGTCCTCCCATCCGGTCGGTGGGCAGGAGGCTCGGCTCGATGTTCGCCACCATGCCTGCCTTGAGCTCGCCGAGATTGGTCAGCCGCAAGGTCTCCGCGAGGAGATCGAAGGACGCGCTTTCCCCGTGTGGGTCGACCACGGTGAGGCAGCATCCGTTCGTGGCGATGCTGTCGCCGGGCTTGGCGCTGGCCAGCAGGGGGTGGGAGAGGGTGAGCCTGGCGCCGTCGGCTTGGCGGGGAGTCAGGCTGACGACCCGGGCGGCGCCTTGCACTAAGCCGGTGAACATGGTCAAAAAGAAGGGGCCTTGCGGCCCCGGGGTCTTCAGTTCTGTTTGCCGTCTTGAGCCCGCTTGGCGCGCTCTTCGGCTTCGATCTTGGCGCGAACGGCGGCGCGTTCCTCTTCCTCGATCTGCTTGAGACGGTACTTCTTGCGCTCATCCTCTTCGGCGGCGCTGCGGATCTCCGTTTCGACTTCCTCGGAGGCCTTCTTGAACTCGCGCTTGGCCTTGCCGAGGCCGCGGGCGAGCTCGGGGATCTTCGAGCCACCGAAAAGCAGCAGGGCTACGGCGAGGATGGCCCAGAAAACAGGGCCGTCGAGCATGGCGATAGGAAGGGACATAGTCGGATTGCGGTTGCTGGGATGGTCGGAGTCATGAACATTCTCCCCAAGTTAAGGTCATGTCAACCCATGTCTCCCATCGCGATGTCTGGTATGCCGGCCACGTCCAAGGGGTCGGTTTTCGAGCCCAAGTCCTCGCTTTGGCCCGCGGTTATGATGTCACCGGCTATGTCCAGAACCTGACGGACGGCCGGGTCTACCTGCACGCCGAAGGCGCCGAGACGCAGGTCGACGCTTTCACCACCGAGATCGGCAAGGCGCTGGACGGCCATATCCGCGGGGTCGAAGTCCGGAATTTCTCCGGCCTGCGCACCTGTCGCGATTTCACGCTACGCCGATGACCTCCGCCATTTCCGTCCAACGGTTGACCAAGGATTTCCGGGTCGGGCTTCGCGGCGTCAAGCTCCGCGCGGTCGATGATCTGTCCTTGGAGATCCCGCGCGGCGAAGTATTCGGACTGCTCGGTCCCAATGGTTGCGGAAAAAGCACCACCTTGAAGATCGTCCTGGGCCTCGTCTCGGCCACCGCAGGGGAGATCCGCATCCTCGGCGAGCCCTTCGCCTCGCCGGCGGCGCGGGGACGGACCGGCTTCCTGCCGGAGGCCCCGTACTTCCACAAGTTCCTGAGCGGGCGCGAGCTCGTCCGCTACTGCGCGCAGCTCAGCGGCGTTCCCGCCGGGAAGCTCGCCGACGCCGTCGAGGCCTCGCTCGACCTCACCGCGATGACCTCCGCCGCGGACCGTCCCGTCGGGACTTATTCGAAAGGCATGCTCCAGCGCATCGGCCTCGCGCAAGCCATCGTCCACGATCCGGAACTCGTGATCCTCGACGAACCCACCGCCGGCGTCGATCCGGTAGGGGCGGCGGCCATCGGCCGGATGATCCGGACCATGCGCGACCAAGGCAAGACGGTCGTCCTGTGCTCGCACCTGCTGGGTCAGGTCGAACAGGTGTGCGACCGCGTCGCCATCATGGACCGCGGCCGGCTCGTGCTTGCCGGCCGGGTGGAGGACGTGCTCGCCCGGCGAGACCAGCACGTGCTCACGGTGGATGGCCTGACCCCGGCCGCCCAAGCGGCCGCCGTCGCGGCGCTCGCCGCGCATGGCGCCGTCCTGACCTCCGTCACCCATCCCCGCCGTTCGCTGGAAGACCTCTTCCGCGAGCTGGTCACCGGCAGCCGCGACGCCTGACATGAAAGCCTCCCGCCAACGGATCTTCTGGATCTCGCGCATCACCTTCCTGGAGGCGGTGCGACAACGCTTCTTCGCCTTCCTGCTGATGCTGGCGGCCGCCATGGTGCTCTCTTCGGTGGCATTCCGCGCCCTTGATTTCGGCCATGGCGAACTGAAGTTCATCGCCGACTTCGGCTTCGGCGGCATGTTCCTCTTCGGCTCGGTCCTGGCGGTGGTGATGACCGCCCAGCTGTTCTTCAGCGAGATGGACAACAAGACGGCGCTCACGCTCCTCGCGAAGCCCCTCAGCCGCTGGGAGTTCCTGCTCGGCAAATTCCTGGGCGCGTGGGTCATGCTGGGGGTGTTCGTGCTCACGCTGGCCGGACTGCTGGGGCTCGTGCTGTGGTCGCGCGAGCAGGAGCTCCTGCTGATCGCGGAGCAGAACGGCCGCATCCCCGCCACCTTCAGCTTCGCGGGGCTGCTCTGGTTCACGTTGCTGCAATGGCTCCGGCTGGGCGTGGTGATCGCCATCGTGCTCGCGCTCTCCGCGATGGCGCGCACCTTCCTCTTCACCGTGGTGATGGGCGCCTTGGCCGTCGTCGCGGGTCAGCTGCAGTGGATCGCGCAGGACGCCATCCTCCGCCCCGGCGGCTCCTTCTGGTACGACGCCTTGCTCTGGGTGACGACGCGCCTGCTTCCCAACCTCCAGCAGTTCAACCTCGGCGACGCCCTCGTGCTGGGCGCATCGACCGTGTCCGTACCGGCCGTGCTCGAAGTGGCGCTCTCCGGCCTGGCCTATGTCACGGCCTACCTCGCGCTGGGCGTCGCGCTGTTCCGCCGGAGGGAGATCTGATGCGTCGGTCGCTCGCATGGCTCATCCCGGGCGCGCTCCTGCTCGTCGCCGCGCAGAGCGCCGAGCGGGCGTGGTCTTCCATCCGCCCCAACGTGCCGGAGATCGGCCGGCGCGAGCTCGAACCGACGTTGGGGCAGGGCGTGCTGCTCGGCATCCTCGGCGGCTTTCGCACCGTCGTCGCCGACCTGACCTGGATCCGCAGCTACGTGCTCTGGGAACGCAAGGACCGGGCGGGCTGCGAGGCGCTCATGCGGGCCGCCTGCGCGCTCGACCCCCACGCCCGCTACTTCTGGGAGAACACCGGCTACGCCATCGGCTTCGACCTCGCCCACTGGGAGATCCGCCGTCGCGGCGGTTACGCGAAGGTCCCGGCGGAGACGCAGACGCGCCTCTTTCACGACTACGCGCGCAAGGGGATCTCCGTGCTCGACGAGGGCATCGGGCACGCGAAGAGCGTGACGCCTCTGGTGCTGGTCGCCGCCCAGCTCGCGGAACTCAAGCTCGGCGACCATGGCCTGGCCTCCCGTTATTACCGACGCGCGGCCGAGGCGCCCGACGCTCCGTGGTTCGCGGCGCGACTCTGCGCGCAGGTCACCTGGGAAGACGGACGGAGGGCCGAGTCCTATCGCTGGTATCGTGATTACTGGACGAAGCGGATGCTCCCGAAAGAAGACGGCTTCCCGGACGACCTCGAACGCCTGCGCACGATGGAAACCGTCCTGGGGATACCGCCCGGCCAACGCATCGCCCGACAGGCCTGGGAGCGTTGATCAGAAAGGCTCGTCGCTCTTTTTCTCCGCCGGCGCACCCTTGGCGGCCCGAGGCTTGCGCGGAGGGAATTCGAACCACCAGCCCTTTTGCTTGTCCGCGACGAGGAAGGCCTCGAAGGTGCGCTTGGTGCGGTTCGAGACGAACTTCTTCAGGCCGGTCTTGCCTTCGCCCAGCAGGCGACGGATGTCGTCGGGCGAAAGCGGGCACTTGAGCATCTCGGCGTTGAGGCTGAAGGTCTTCTTGGCGCCGGCTTCGAGCGCCTTCTGCGGGCAGACGCGGTAGCCGGCGGTCGGCGTGTGCTGGACGGGCAGGCCGCTGACCGGACAGGCTCCCAGGACCGGCCACTCGGCATCGAACGCATCGGGGTTGCCGTCGGCGCCTTCGCGCGGCGGGAAATAGAGGACGGCCTTGAGCTTGCCGCTCGGGGCCTTGGGCTTCGTCTTGCGAGGCGACTTGGCCGGAGCGGCTTCTTCGCCTTCGGCGGCCGGCTTGGCTTCGGCCTTCTCTTCGGCGCCGCGCGGCTTGATCGTGTCGGGGTCGACGAGGTCGATGTAGCCCGTGAAGTTCTTGCCCGACTTCATCGACCGGAAATCCGTGAAGGGGCCGATGCGGCGCTTCGCGATGAGCTCGGCGACTTCGGCCGGGGTGATCGTGTGGCCGTTCATCCCGACGTAGATCGTCAGTTTCGGGCGGTCCGTCGCGCCGACCATGTCCTGGGAGAAGTATTTCTCGCCGTCGGTCAGCAGCGGCTTGCCGTCGGTCGGGGAGACGACCTGCGGGGACAGTTCGGCCGAGGGCGGCTTCACGGCGCCTTTCTTCACGATGACCGCGAGGAGTTCCTTGATCTCCTTCATGAACTCGCGCGGCCCCATCTTGCCGTGCTCGATCTGCTTGAGCTTGTACTCCCATTCGCCCGTCATCTGCGGCTCGGTGAAGACGCCCATGTCCTTGGCGTGCAGGAATTGATGGAGCTGGAAAGCCTTGGCGAGCGGGACGAGCTCCTTGCCCTGGCGCTCGATGTAGGTCTTGGAAAGCAGTTCTTCGATCGTCGCGGCGCGGGTGGCCGGCGTGCCGAGGCCGCGTTCCTTCATCGCTTCGGCGAGGGCTTCGTCGTCGACGAGCTTGCCGGCGTTCTCCATCGCTCCCAGCAGCGAGGCTTCGTTGTAGCGGGCCGGCGGCTTGGTGGCGTCTTCCTTGACGTCGACGCCGTTGACCTTGGCCTTGGCGGGGTCGCCGTCGGCCGAGGCGAGGGCGGGCAGGCTCGCGGAGCCATCCTTGTCCTTGTCTTCCTCCGCTTCGGCTTCCT
The DNA here is from genome assembly GCA_039804485.1 of Verrucomicrobiota bacterium. GTDB lineage: Bacteria > Verrucomicrobiota > Verrucomicrobiia > Opitutales > UBA953 > UBA953. The sequence continues at coordinate 4,261 of JBDLWC010000232.1, read as the reverse complement.
GGCCCCAGACCGAGCGCCAACCGGCGACGACGAGGACTTTGCCGGTGGTGCGGAAATGGTGCGCGCCGACGGCCGTCGTGCGGACGGTCTCCTCGAACTCCGCCATCGGGAAGAAGACGGCGACGAAGCGACGGACGACGAGATCGTAGATCTTCTGCTCGACGTCGGTCAGGCCGTGCGGGACGGTGCCGGTCGGGATGATGGCGAAGTGGTCGCTGACCTTCTTGTTGTCGAAGACGCGGCGGCCGGCCGAGTCGACCCAGCCGCTGCGCAGCGCTTCCTTGGCGAAGACGCCGGCAGGGTGCGCGCCCTCGAGGGACTGGAGCGCCGCCTTGGCGTTAGGGAGATAGTCTTCCGGCAGGTACTGCGAATCCGTGCGGGGGTAGGTCAGCGCCTTATGTTTCTCGTAGAGAGCCTGGGCGACGCCGAGGGTGGTCTTGGCCGAGAAGCCGAAGCGACGGTTGCCTTCGCGCTGGAGGGTCGTGAGGTCGAACAGCCGCGGGGCGCTTTCCTTCTTCGGCTTGCGCTCGTCGGTGACGATGCCGACGCCGATACGGAGCGCCTCTTCGGCCAACTTGCGGGCCTGGGCTTCGTCGTAGAAACGTTCGGCTTCCTTGCGGTCGGTGACGCCGGGAACCTGGGCGACGCCGCGGTAACCGCCCTGGGACAGTCCGAAATCGCCTTCGATCTTCCAGAAGGTCTTCGGGACGAAATTGCGGATCTCGAGCTCACGCTTCACGATGAGCATGAGGGTGGGGGTCTGGACGCGGCCGACGGAGAAGACTTCGCGCTTGGCGCCGCCGATGATGATGGTCGAGAAGCGGCTAGCGGTCATGCCGACCAGCCAGTCGGCCTGGGAGCGGCAGATCGCTGCGTCGAGCAGGCCTTGCTTGGCGGAAGCGGGGAGGAGGTGCGCGAACGATTCGGCGATCGCGGTGTTGGTCATGCTCGTCAGCCACAGCCGCTGGCAGGGCAGCCTGCACTTCGCGAGCTGATAGACGTAGTGGAAGATGAGCTCGCCTTCGCGGCCGGCGTCGCAGGCGTTGACGACGGCGCCGACGTCGGGCCGGCTCAGCAGCTTCTTCAGCAGCTTGTAGCGGTCGCCGTTGTTTCGTTCGCTGATGACGGCCTTGAGGACGTCGGCGCTGGCCGTGCCGTCGAACTTCGGCGGGTCGATGGGCAGGTCCTTGAGCGTCCAGCGCTTGAACTTCGGATCGATGTCATCCGGGTCCACGAGGCGCACCACGTGCCCGATGGAGGAACTGATCACCCATTTGTCGTTCTCGAAGTAATCGCTGGTGGCCTTGGGCACCTTGAGCACCTTGGCCAGGTCCGCCGCCACCGAGGGCTTCTCGGCGATGACGAGGGTCTTGGAACCTGCGGGGGCGGAGACTTCGTCGGACGACTTGGATGACTTCTTGCGCATGCGTAGGATGATAACCGATTGTCAAATCCGGTTACATTCCCTGCTCGGCGAAGGAGTCGTCAAGGGCGGCGATCAGCGTGGAAATCGTGGCGTCGGTCTCGTCTCCCATGTTGGAGATGCGGAAGGTCTTGCCCTTCAGCTTGCCGTACCCGCCGTCGATGACGAGCTTGTGGCGGGACTTCAGCACCTTGTTGAGGCGCTCGAGGTCCGCGTTGCGGTCGTTCTTGAAGCAGTTGAGGCCACGGGTGCCGAAGCGGACCTCGGGGAGCAAGGAGTAGCCCTTGGCGAGACCCCAGGCGCGCATGCGCTCGTTCAGGCGCAGGTGGCGGGCATACCGGTTATCCAGGCCCTCGGCCTCGACTTCCAGCAGGCGCTGCTGGAGGCCGTAGAAGAGGGAGATGCAGGGCGTCGAGGGGGTCATGCCCTTGACGTGGTTGTCATGGAACTCGATCAGGTCGAAATAGTAGCCGCGGTCCGGGGACTGCTTGGCCCGCTCCCGGGCGCGTTCGCTGACGGCGAAGATCGCGAGTCCGGGGGGCAGGGCGAGGGCCTTCTGCGAACCGGTCAGGAAGATGTCGACGCCCAGTTCGTCCTTCTTGATCGGGATCGTGGAGAAGGAGCTGACCGTGTCGGCGATCGAGATGACGTCAGGGAACTCGCGGACCACGGCCATGATGTCGGCGATCGGCGAGAGGGTGCCCGTCGAGGTCTCGGAGTGGATGAAGGTGATGCAGTCGAACTTGCCGGTGGCGAGGGCCTTGCGGACCGCCTCGGGGTCGACCGGCTGGCCCCATTCGAACTTGAGCGCTTCGGCGTACTTGCCGCAACGCCGGGCGACGTCGTTCCACTTGTCGGAAAAAGCGCCGTTCATGCAGTTGAGCACGCCCTTGCGGCAGACATTGCGCAGGGCGCCTTCCATGACGCCCCAAGCGGAGCTCGTGGAGAGGTAGACGGGGTCCTGGGTGTAGAACATGGCCTGCAGGCGAGGCTGCATGTCGTTGTACAGCTTGACGAAGTCGCCCGAGCGGTGCCCGACCATGGGCTTGGACATGGCTTGGACGATCGAGTCGGAGACGGTCAGGGGACCGGGGATATAGAGGCGGTAGCTCATCGTTGGAAGGTGGTGAGAAGTTCGACGGGCACATCGGGGTTCTCCAGTCGGACGATGCGGCGGTTCCGTTCGGCGAGCGTGGCCGTCCGGGGCTTCCAGGCGGCGGCGACGGTCTCGTCGGCCTGCGTGAAGCTCATGATGACGAGGAGGTCGCCGGCGGCGCCGAGGTGGGCGGTGGCTCCGTTCAGGCAGATCTCCCGCGTTCCGGCCGGGGCGGGGATGGCGTACGTCTCGAAGCGCTGCCCGTTGGCGAGGTTGCCGACCAGGATCTTCTCGTAGGGGAGCATGCCGACGAGCGACATGAGCTCCCGGTCGATGGCCAGGGAGCCCTCGTAATCGAGACGGGCCGCGGTGACCTCGGCTCGGAGAAGTTTGGTGCGCAACAGGTGTACAAGCATGGCGCTGGGTCGTCCTTCTCAATCGGGATGGTTGCCTTCGTCAAACAACTTTGCATCAATTCGTCCATGGGCGCGAAGCATCGAGGTTTTTTCTCCGCGATCGGAGAGGCGATAGCGAGCTACGCCGTCGACGTCGTCTATGGCCGTCGGCAGGGCCTGGGACCGATGCTCCTGGGCGGCTTCCTGCGCGTGCTTTCATGGGTATTCGAGTGCCTGGTGCGCCTCCGCCTCTGGCTTTATCGCCACCGGCTCTTCCGGGACACGCCGCTCGGCTGCAAGGTGGTCGTGGTGGGTAATCTCACCGTCGGCGGCACGGGAAAGACCCCGGTCGTCCTCAAGATGGCCAAAGTGCTCGCCGGTCGCGGACGACGGGTCGCGATCCTTTCGCGCGGTTACAAAGGGGCGTCGGATTCCCTCCCGAAACGTTTCTGGCGCTGGCTGACCCAGGGCAGCCGGCCGGATCCTCTGGTGGTCTCCGACGGACGATCCGTCCTCGCGGGGCCCGACGAGGCGGGCGACGAACCTTACATGCTCGCGCAGAATCTTTGCGGCGACGGCGTCGTGGTGATCGTTGACCGCGACCGGGTGGAGGGCGGGCGCTTCGCCTTGAGGCGCTTCGGCGTCGACACGATCCTGCTCGACGACGGGCTGCAGTACCTTCCGTTGCGCGGCCAGATCAATCTCCTGCTGGTCGACAGCCGAGACCCCTTCGGCAACGGCTGCCTGCTACCGCGCGGCGTGCTGCGCGAACCCGTCGCGAACCTCAGCCGGGCCGCCTATGTCTTCGTGACCAAGTCCGAGGGGCCGCCGGAACCCGGCCTGGTCGCCCTCATCCGTCGCCACAACCCGACGGCCGAGATCATCGCCTGCTCCCATCGCGCCCGGGAACTCGTCGAGGTCGACGGCGCGCGCCGCTTGCCGATGGCCGAACTGAAAGGCCGGCGGATCGCGGCGTTCTCCGGCATCGCCACCCCTGAGCGGTTCGAGGAGCTCCTGACCCGGCACGGCGCGGTGATCGCCGCGAACCGCCGGTTCCTCGACCACCATGCCTTCAACGACGAGGACCTGGACGAAGTCCTGGACCAGGCGATGCAGGCGAAGGTCGAGATGATCGTCACGACGGAGAAAGACGCCGTCCGGCTCCAAGGACGTTTCCGTCCTTCGGTGCCGCTGATGTTCGTGCGCCTTGAAGTGGAGATCCTCGGGGACGAGGAAGGCTTCAACTCGGCCGTCGAACGGATCTGCCTCGGGCCTTCTTCGGCGGCGCGCTGACCGTCTCGGGCGTGAGCCGGCGGGCGAGGGCGAGGAAAGCGTCCTGCGCGCACG
>JBDLWC010000231.1:0-10880 GCA_039804485.1 Verrucomicrobiota bacterium | reverse complement strand
AAGCCGCGCTCAACGTCGCGTCCCTCGCCGGCACCGGCCCCGGCGGACGCGTCGTCGGCCGCGATGTCGCCGCCGCCGCCTCGGCTCCCGCCGTCGCCGCGCCTTCCGGACCGGTCAACGTCGCGGTCGCTCCGCCCGCCGACGGCAAGGGCATCCAGCCCGACGCCGACGTCCCCGTGGGCGGCATGCGCCAGACGATCGCCCGCCGTCTCCTGGAATCCAAGGTCACGGTCCCGCACTTCTACCTCGAGGTCGAGGTCGACGCCGCCCCGCTCATGGCCATGCGCGAATCGCTCAACAAGCGCCTCGCCGAAGCCGGCGCCGACGCGGTCAAGCTCTCGGTCAACGACTTCATCCTGAAGGCCTCCGCCGAGGCGCTCCGCCGCGTGCCCGCCGTCAACGCCTCCTGGGCCGGCACGAGCATCCGCCAGCATTCCGCGGTGCACCTCTCCTTCGGCGTCGCCCTCGAGGACGGCCTGGTCACCCCGGTCATCCGCGACGCGCACGCCAAGACGCTCAAGGACATCGCCGTCGAGGCGAAGTCGCTGATCGGCAAGGCCCGCTCGAAGAAGCTCGCGCCGAACGAGATGTCGGGCTCGACCTTCACGGTCACCAACCTCGGCATGTACGGAGTCACCGGTTTCTTCGGCATCATCAACGTGCCCAACGCCGCGATCCTCTCCGTCGGCGCGACCATCAAGAAGCCCGTCGTCGACGCCCAGGACCGCCTGGTCATCGGCCATCGCATGGTGATCGGCCTCTCGGGCGACCACCGCGTGGTCGACGGCGCCAACGGCGCCCAGTTCCTCCAGGCGCTCAAGCAGCTCCTCGAAGAACCGGCGCTGATGCTGATCTGAACGGAGCGTCCGCGCTTCCGCAGACCGGGCCCGCGAGGCGCCCGGTTTTTTTGCGCCCGTCTCAGAACGTGCGCACCGCGGACAGGCCGCCGTCGACGCGGAGCACCTGCCCGGTCATGAAGCGCGCCTCCGGCGAGAGGAGATGGCCGACGAGCGCGGCGAGGTCGTCGGCGCGGCCGACCTGCTGCAGCGGATGGCGCTTCGCCGCGGCCTCCTTCTTGAGGTCCGAATTGAGCAGGGCACCGGCGAGCGGGGTGTCCGTGAGCGAAGGGGCGACGACGTTCACGCGGATCGCCGGCGCCCACTCGGCGGCGAGGCTCCGGGCGAACGCCTCGACCGCGCCTTTGGCGGCCGCGATGCTGGCGTGCATCGGCATGCCCTGCGCGACGGCGACGGTGGAGAAGAGCACGACCGACGCGTCGCCCGAGGCCTTGAGGGCGGGCAGCGCCGACTGCAGCGCGGCGATCGCGCCGAAGAGGTTCACCTGGAGGTCGCGCTGGAAATCCTCAGGGGTCAGGCGATGGAACGGCTTGAGCGAGATCGAGCCGGGGAAGTAGACGAAGCCGTCGAGGCGTTCGGGCCAGGCCAGCGGGCCCGGCGAGGCCGCGTCGAAGGCCTGGGCGACGATCCCGAGGTCGGCGAGTTTCTCCGGCGAGCGGCAGGCGACATGGAGCTGATGACCGGCCGCCTGGAGCCGCGCGACGGTGGCGCGCCCGATGCCGGAGGTTCCGCCGATGATCGCGATGTGCTGGGACATGGCGGCAAGGTTGGCGCGACGGTCCCGAGGTCAAACGGCCTCCCCGCTTTTCCGGACACGAAAAAGGCCGGAGGCGAACCTCCGGCCCGATCGGCGCGACCGGCGGTCGCTTACGGCTTCTTCGGGGCGGGCTTGCGCGCGCCCTTCGGGTCCAGGTTCGCGGCGAGCTCGTCGGCGGTGAACTTGGAGACGACGCCGGCGGCGGGGACTTCAGCCTTCGCCGTCCAGACGATGGCGTTCAGGACGAGCGTGCGCTGGCTGTCATTGGCCCAGCCGGCATGGAAATGCCCGCCGGTGAAACCGAAACCGCGTCCGCCGTCCTTGCGCTCGACGGCCCAGGCGACGACGGCGGGCTTCTTCTCCTCGAGCACGAGCTTCCGGACGTCGGGGTTGCCGGAGTGCGGGCCGTCTCCGCGGCTCATCGTCTCGGCGGGAGCGAGCGCGGACAGGAGCGGGGTGACGCCTTCCATGCCGTCACGGAAACGCATGTTGAAATACCACTCGTCCTTCGAGCCGAAGGGCTTCACGCCGCGGCTGGCCGGATGGTCGGGGATTTCCTTGAAGTCGGCGGTCCAGTGCGGGTTCACCGACCAGTGCTGCTCGAAATAACCGCCGAGCCAGTCCTTGAATTCGAGCGCGCCCTTCCCTTTGGAAGAACGGCCTGGGGTCGGCCGGTTCACCGGCTTGCCGTCGGGGCTCAGCCAGCCCGCGCGCTCGTAGGCGGGTTCGACGGCGTAGTGCAGGCAGACGAAGCCGGTGCCGGCCGCCATCTTCTTGGCGAGCTGGTCGAGGTGAGGCAGGGCCGGGTGACCGTTGCCGCCGTCGGAGTAGATGACGATGGTGTCGGCCTTGGCGACGCGCTCGTCGGAGGGCCACTGGCCGCTGAGGGCGACATCCACGTCCACGAGCTCGGCGGCGCCCTGCTTCAGGCCGGCCGCGAGCAGCTGGATCCCGGCGTTATGCTCGTGCTCCCCGGGACCGTGGCTGGGCTTGCCCGCGATGAGGAGCACGCTCTTCTTGTCCGCGGCCGAGACGAAGGAAGCGGCCAGCAGGCCGAGGACGAGAAGCGGCTTCTTCATCGGGATTATTTGATCTCCTTGAGGACGATGTCCTTGAACTGGACCACCATGGGCGGGCCGGCGTGGAGCTGGAGCGCGAGGGCGCCCTTCTTGGCGCCGACGGCGGTCTCGTCGGTGACGTCGATGGTCTGCACGCCGTTGATGAAGTGCTGGAGGTGGCCGCCCTGGGCGACGACGCGGTATTCGTTCCAGTCGCCGGCCTTGATCTTGGCCTGGATCTCCTCGCTCTTGCCGACGGAGCCGGTGACCTCGATCTTGGGCTTCTTGGCGTCAGCGCCTTCCTTGATCACGACCTTCTGCCCGCGCTGGGCGAGGATGCCGCGGCCGCGCTCTTCATAGAGGATGCCGGAGTAGGTCTTGCCCGCCTCGAAGTCGCCCTGGTAGCCCGCGATGACGAAGGCCTTGGGGTCGAGCAGCTTGCTGCGGTACTGGACGCCGGAGTTGCCGCCGACGATCTTGTACCGGAAGGTCAGCTCGAAATCGGCGACCTCGCCTTCCCACACGAGGAAGGTGTTGCCCTTGGTGGGCTTCTCCTTGGTCGTGCGGCCGGTGATGCAGCCGTCCTCGACGGTCCAGAAATCCAGGCCTTTCCAGCCCGTGAGATCCTTGCCGTTGAAGAGCTGCTTGTCTTCGGCGGTGACGCACGCGCAGAGCGCGACGAGGGCGAAGAGAGGGGCGATGAGTTTCATGAGGGGGATGGCGGCGCGGGTTACTTCTGCTTGCCGAAGAGGCGGTGCAGGTTCTTCAGGCCCTTGACCGGGATGTCGTCGCGCTTCGGTTCCATCGCGCGCCAGATGGCGGCGGCGCGGGCGATGACCTTGACGTCGGTGGTGAAGGACTCGATGACGACCTCGTTCTTGTAGCCGATCTTCTTGAGCGCGGCGGCGATGGGCTTCCAGTCGAGGGAGTCGTTGCCCGGGGTGCCGCGGTCGGTGCCGCAGGCGTGGAAGTGGCCGAGGTGCTTGCCGGCCTTGAGGATCGCGGCGGCCTGGTTCTTCTCCTCGATGTTCATGTGGAACGTGTCGAGGTGCAGCTTGACGTTGGGGAGATTGACGGCCTTGACGAGGCGGAGGCCCTGGTCGCAGGTGTTGAGGAAGTCGGTCTCGAAGCGGTTCAGCGGCTCGACGTCGAGCTCGACGCCCTTCTTCTGGGCGTGCTTGCCGATGACCTTGAGGTTCTTGACGACCAGCTTGAAGTGCTTGGCCTTGGTCTTGTCGTCATGGGAGCCGATGAGGCCGACGACGGAGTAGAGCGGTCCGATGATGCGCGGGCAGCCCATCTCGGCGGCCTGGTCGACGAGGGCCATGATGTACTTGCGGCCGTTGGCCTGGTCCTTGGCGGAACCGCGGAGGTCGCGGCCGGGGCCCATGGCGGCGCAGATGGAGCCGATCGCGATGCCGGCCTTGGCGGCCGCGGCCTTCAGGAACTTCGGATCGACATGCGAGGGGTCCTCGATGGCGATCTCGACGGAGTCGAAGCCCCAGTTCTTGAGCTTCTTGAACAGCGAGACGCTCTCGTTGGTGAACGGAGAGGCGTAGAGGAAGGTATTGAGGCCGAAACGCATGGGTGTGTGGGTGATGGGGAGAGGAAGCGGAGTTTTGAAGGCGGAGAGTGGTCGGTCAAGGCTGGGCGTGGGGACGGCCGCCCTTATATTGAAGAAGGCCTCATGCTCTGACCGCCTCCCTTCGCCGAGGTTCCCGCCGGACGGCCGCGGGAAAAACGAAACTCCGTCTTCCTTCCGTGACCGGCGGGCCTTAGACTCCGTCCATGGACAACCTCACGCATGGCGCCCTCGGCATCGCGGCCGGCATCGTCGTCCACCGGCGCGGGGGTTCGGTTTCCGCCGCCGCCGTCGCCGCGTTGCTGGCCTCCGAGGCCCCCGACCTCGACCTGCTCATCCGCTCGTCCGGCGACCCCTTGGTCGCCTTCCGCTGGCATCGCCACTTCACCCATAGCTTCCTGCTGCTGCCGGTCATCGCGGCCCTGAGCGCCGCCGCGGCCGCGTGGTGCTTCCGACGACGGCACAACGTGGGCTGGCGCGAACTGCTGCTGCCGGCCTTCGCCGGCGGCCTGACCCACCTGCTCTGCGACGCCTGCACGAGCTACGGCACGATGCTGCTCTGGCCCTTCACGCCGACGCGCTACGCGTGGGACTGCCTGCCGATCATCGACCTGCTGGCGACGCTGCCCCTGCTGGCGCTCGCGATCCTCGCCTGGCGTCGCCACTCGCGCCGGCTGGCCGCCTACGGGCTGCTCTGGTTCACGGGCTACGCCCTGCTCGGCGTCTGGCAGCAGTCGCGCGCCGAGGACGGCCTGCGCCGCTGGCTCGAGGGCCGTCAGATCCGCCCCGAACGGGTGGCGGTGAAGCCGACCATCTCCAACCTCATCCTCTGGCGCGCCGTCTGGCTGCACGAGGGGACCTGGCAGGTCGCCGCGGTGCGCGTCGCGCCTTTCTCCGCGCCGCGCCTCGCCCTCGGCGAGACCCGCGCCGCCTGGACGGCCGACCGCCCGGGCACGCCTCCGGGCTACTCCGAAGGCGGACACGCCATCGCCGACTTCTCCCGCTTCACCGGCGGCTGGAACACCTACGACGCCCTGCCCGGCGGCATCGCCGTCGGCGACATCCGCTTCGCCACGCTGCCGACGAGCAGCCGCCCGCTCTGGGCGCTGCATTGCGGCCCGGGCGGCACCGCCGCGGAGACCACGATGGTGATGGACCGCGGCATCCGCGAAGGCGACTGGGGCCGCCTCGGCGCCCTGCTGACCGGTGAAGACCCGGACTTCCGACCTATCCCATGAGCCTGCTCCGACTGACCACCTTGCTGATCTTTGCCGCCGCGCTGCCGGCCGCGACCCTCCCGGAGCCGCGCCTGGTGCTGGAGGAGAACTTCGACGGACCGGAGCTCGATCCGAAGATCTGGAACATCGAGACCGGCAAGCGCCGGGACGCGGTGAACTCGCCCAAGTCCGTCGACCTGCGCGAGGGCCGCCTGGTCATCACGACCTGGACGGACACCGACGGCACGACCTACTGCGGCTTCGTGACGACGCGGAACAAGTTCACGGTGGTCGCGGGCAAGGCCGAGGCGCGCCTGCGCTTCGCGGCGGAGCCCGGGACGCAGATCTGCTTCTGGGCCCAGTCGCCGACCTACGGCCGCTCCGGCAAGGCCGCCGGCGCGGCGGAGGACGGCGTCGAGATCGACATCATGGAGTCCACCGGCCTGATGGGCGGCGCTTACCAATACGCGCTGCACTGGGGCCCCTATCGGCTGCCGGAAGAAAAGCGCTCGGTGAGCCGGCGGTTCCGGGACAAGGTCGGGCCGGATTGGCATGTCTACGGCGTGGCGTGGGACGACACCGGCTACCGGTTCAGCCGCGACGGCAAGGTCGTGGCCGTCGACACCCGCTGCCCGGGCTCGCGCGCGCCGCAGTTCTTCCTGCTCACCAGCGAATCCAGCCTGAAGAGCTGGAGCGGCGAGCGCCCGGCGGCCGGCTACGGAGCCAAGGACAAGTCCCGGAATCTCTTCGAGGCGGACTGGCTCAAAGTCTGGGAACAGAAGCCGGCGACGAAGTGAGCCTAAATTAGGCTTCCCTGCCGGCTCCCCCTCGGAAAATCTCCCGCATGACCGTCCGCCCCCTCCTCACCGTGTCGCGCCACGCCGCGACCTGGGCGATGCTCGGGATGCTCTGGCTGGTGAGCCGTCTGCCATGGGGCCTGCAGCGCGCGCTGGCGGCGCTGGTCGGCGCGGTCGCCTTCCACCTGGTGCGCGTGCGCCGACATGTGACCGAAGTGAACCTGCGGGTCTGCTTCCCCGAGCTTTCCGCCGAAGCGCGCCGGCGCCTCGCCCGGCGCCATTACCAATCCCTCGCGCTGGGCATCCTGGAAGTCGCGCGCTGCTGGTGGCGCGCGCCCGCCGCGCTTCCGCCCTGCCGCATCGAAGGCGTCGAGGCGCTGGAAAAAGCGCGGGCGACCGGCCGCGGCGTCCTGCTGGTGTCCGGACATTTCACGACGCTCGAGATCGCGGGCCGCATGATCGCGCTCCGCACGCCGCTCTGCTGCCTCTATCGCAATCCCAACAACGCCGTGCTGGCCAAACTGCTCCGGAAACACCGCACGGCATGGGCCAGCCGGGCCATCGAGATGCGCGACATGTCCGGCCTGATGCGCGCCCTCCGCGACGGCGAAGTGGTCTGGTACGCCCCCGACCAGGGCAAGTGGACGCCGCAGTCTTCGATCCTGCCGTTCTTCGGACGGCCCGCGATCACGAACACCTCGACCTCGCGCCTGGCCAAGATGTCCGGCGCGGCGGTGTTCACGTTCTTCCCGCGGCGCGAAGCCGACGGCAGCTACACGCTGACGATCAGCCCGGAGCTGTCCGGTTTCCCGAGCGCCGACCCCGAAGCCGACACGCTCCGCCTGACGGGACTCCTCGAGGAGGCCGTCCGCGAGGCGCCCGAGCAATACCTCTGGGTGCACCGCCGCTTCAAGGGCTACAACGGTTCGCCGGTCAGCCCCTACTGAGCGAGCACGCGGGCGTAATGCCCGGCCAGCGCGGCGACGTGGGCTTCGGCGCCATAACGCGCGATCGCCGCCGCCCGCCCCGCTTCGGCCTGCGCGCGGCGCAGGGATTCGTCGGCCAGCAAGGCCTCCGTCGCGGCCGCCAGCGCGCCGACATCGCCCGACGGCACGGCGACGCCGGCGCCATCGGCGATGACCGTGGCGAGGCCGCCCACGGCGAAGGCGACCACCGGGACGCCGCACGCCATGGCCTCGATGGCGGCCAGCCCGAAAGGCTCCGCGCGCGAAGGCACCAGCACGACGGAGGCATGGGGCAGCAGCCGCGCGACGTCTTCGCGATGGCCGAGCAAGCGGACGCCTTCCATCGGCAGGCCGGCCGGCAGCGCGCCGCCGCCGATCACGGCCAGCACGGCGTCGGGTCGGCGGCGACGTAGCTCCGCGAACGCGCGGACAGCGAGGTCATGGCCCTTCCGGGCGGAGATCAGGCCGACGACGGCGAGCACCGGCGCGCCGGGGCCGACGCCCAAGGCCGCGCGGAGTTCGTCGGCCTGCCCCGGGAGCGCCGGACGGAACTGGGCTGCATCGACGAAGTTGGGCAGCGTGACCATGTCGCTCCCCCAGTTCCAAGGCAGGAGACGGTGGCGCCGCGCGACGTCGTCCGAGACGGCCACCAACAGGTCGTGGCAGCCGGTGTGCGGCTGCGGGTGGTTGGCGTGCAGATGCGCGACGCTCCGCAAGCCATGCCGCAGCCGCAGCACCGCCGCGAAATTCCCCGAGCGGGTGAGGTGCGAGTGGACGAGCCCGATGCCTCGCCGACGGCACCAAGCGGCGACGCGGTCGGATTCTTCGAAGGGCCAGCGGGCGAACGAGGTGGTCAGCACGGGGACCTCGGCGGGCAGGCCCGCGCCCACCCAGGATCCTTCCTCGCAAGCGAGCGCGGCGTCGTGTCCCGCGGCCCGGAGGAGCAGGAGGATCCGGCGCGCATACACCGCCGCCCCGTTGACGCCGCGATTGGAGGAGGCGATGAGGACGCGCATGTCAGCGTAGCTCGAAGCGGTAGGTCGCGAGCGCCGACGCCGCCACCGGCTGACGATCGCGCGCGGCCGGCGTGAAGGTCGAGGCGCCGGCGGCCGCCAAGGCCGCCTCGTCCAGCAGCCGATGGCCCGAACTCTCGGCGAGCTCCACGCGCTCGATGCCGCCCGCAGGCGTCAGCCAGATGCGGACGACCGCGATGCCGGCGACGCCGGCGCGACGCGCCCGCTCGGGATAGGCGGGCTCCTGACGGACCAGGAACGCGGGCTCCGTGAACACCACGACGGGCGGCGGCGATACGGCCAGCGCCGAGGGCGAGGGCGCGCCCGCGACCGCGGCGATGCCCGCCGATTCCGTCGGCGCGATCGACGGCGCGGTCGGCGCCGGGACGGAAGAGGCCAAGGGCCGGACAGAGGGGACGACCAGCGGCGCGCCCGCGCCGAGGGCGATGCCTTCCTTGGTTTCGCCGGGGACGGCCACCGGGTCCGGCGAGAGGGAGATCATGAGAAGCCCGCCTTCGCGGGTCGGCTCGGCGCTCGGTAGTCCCCCTCCGGCCCAGACGGCGCCCAAGGCGACGAGGTGGACTCCCGCTACGGCGACCCAGATGAGGCGATGTCGGCGAGACTCGGACACGGCCACAGGGTCGGCTCAGAGCCGCGAGGGGTCAAGAACGGGCGGTGTCATTTGGCGAGGTCCGGCGGCACCATCCACAAGAGGCTCCATTGGCCGTAGGGGCGGAGCCGCGTCGGCTTGGCGACCCGCTCCAGCGCCAGCAGGCCCGCCTTGCGGAAACGTACGGCCTCGCCGCCGTCGGCCAGGCCGAGCAACAACCCCGCGAGCTCGGCGAGGTGCGGATTATGCCCGACCAGGAGGCGGCTGCGGCGCGACTTGCCCAGCGCGACCGCCGTGACGCGCGGGTCGGCCGAAGGTTCGAGGCCGCCGAGCACCTTCAAGGGCAGGCCCGACTCCGTCGCCAGCCGCAGGAGCTGGGCCGTGCGCACGGCCCGCACCAAGGGGCTGTGCTCGATGGCGCCGACTTCGGCGAGGACGATCCGCCCGGGGCCCTTGGCGAGCTGGGCGACCTGCCGCTGACCGTGCGGGGTGAGGTCGCGCGAGGCGTCCGGCGTCCCCGGGACGGCTTCGGCATGACGGAGCAGGAAAACGCGCATGCGCCGAAGTTGGGCGCGATGGCCGGCCGATGCAAATCGGACTTGCCCCGCCGGCTCGCTCGGCAACCAATCGCCCGTGCGCACGCTGGCCGCCGCTTTCCTCCTCTGCCTGGGCGTCACGCCCGCGCTGCGGGCCGACACGCGCTATTCCACCCAAGGCATGACCGTGGCAGGACAGATCTGCGTCGACGCCGCCACGGGCGCCGTGCTGTCCGAACAGCAGGCCGATTTCGCCGGACGGCCCGCGAGCGTCACCAAGCTGATGACGCTGCTGCTGACCTTGGAAGACGTCCGCGCGGGCAAGGTCTCCCTGCGCACCCGGCTCGGCGTCACGAAGGAAGCCGCCGATACCGGAGGCTCCCAGATCTGGCTGGCCGTCGGCGAGACCTTCACCATCGAGGACCTGCTCTACGCCCTGATGCTCAAATCGGCCAACGACGTGGCCGTCGCCTTGGCGGTCGGGCAGGAGGGCTCCACGGCGGCCTTCGTCGCCCGGATGAACCGGCGGGCCGCCGAACTCGGCATGACCCGCACCCGGTTCGTGACGCCCAACGGCCTGACGTACGGGCGCGGGCCGCATGACACCAGCACCGCCCGCGACCTCGCCAAGCTCAGCGTCGCATTATGCCGGATGCCCGAAGCGCTGCGCTTCAGCTCGGCCCGCCGTCACGTCCTGCGCGCGCCGCTCAAGCCGATGGAGATCCTGAACCATAACCACCTCCTGGATTCGTTCCCCGGGTGCGATGGGCTCAAGACCGGCTGGACGGAGGCGGCCGACGCCTCGATCGTCACGACGGCTTCCGTCAACGGGCGACGCGTCATCGCCGTGGTCCTGAGCTGCCATAGCCCGCTCGGACCCAAGCCCGAGCAACGCCTGCGCGATCAGCGGGCCGCCGAGCTGATGAAAGCCGGCCTCGAGCGCCTCGAACGGCAAGCGGCCGACCGGCCCAAGCCGGCGCCGGCGGCGCCCAAGAAAGCCGAAAAGCCCAAGAAAGAGCAGGATTTCTGGGACTGGCTGGGGGATTTGTTTGGCTTCTAACCCCCGTCCGGAGGGGGGTGGAATCAGATAGTGAACATTTGTTCATTTTGCTTGCAAGGGTCGGCATCCTGCCCACCTTCCCTTTCGCATACCCAACGTTATGTCCGCCAAAACCGAACCCACCGCGAAGGAAAAATCTGCCAATCAGGCAGCCGAGAAGAAGACCCTCGATCTGGCTCTCTCCGCCATCAACAAGCAGTATGGCGACGGCACCCTGATGCGCATGGGGGACGCGACGAAGATGCAGATCTCGACCGTCTCCACCGGCTCGGTGGCCATCGACCTCGCCTTGGGCGTCGGCGGCCTGCCCCGCGGCCGCATCGTCGAGATCTTCGGGCCGGAATCCTCCGGTAAGACGACCCTCTGTCTCTCCATCATCGCCGAGATCCAGCGCCAGGGCGGCAACGCCGTCTTCGTCGACGTCGAAC
>JBDLWC010000230.1:0-3404 GCA_039804485.1 Verrucomicrobiota bacterium | reverse complement strand
GAAGGTGCGCTCGATGCTGCTGCCGAAGGTATGCCCTTCGAAAGGCGACCAGCCGCACTGGTAGAGCAGGCCGGCCTTCGTCACGGGCTGGGGCTTGGCGGGGTCCACGACCACGAGGTCGGCCCAGTAGCCTTCGCGGATGAAGCCGCGACGTTCCACGCCGAAGAGGATCGCCGGGGCGTGGCAGGCGCGCTGGACGGCGGTCTCGAGCGTGAACGCGCCCTGACGGGCGAGTTCGAGCAGGATCTGGAGCGAGTGCTGGACGAGCGGCAGGCCGGAGGGGGCCTTGAAGTAGGTCTGGGATTTTTCCTCCCAGGTGTGCGGCGCGTGGTCGGTCGCGATGACGTCGATCACCCCGGAGGCCACCGCGGCCCGGACGGCGTCGCGGTCGGCCGCCGTCTTGATCGCGGGGTTGCATTTGATCTGGTGGCCGAGGCGGGCGTAGTCGGCGTCGGAGAACCAGAGGTGGTGCACGCAGGCTTCGGCGGTCAGGCGCTTGCCCTTGAGCGGCGCTGCGCTGAACAAGGAGAGCTCCTTGGCGGTGGTGATGTGCAGGATGTGCAGGCGGGCGTCGTGGCGGCGGGCCAGCTCGGCGGCCATCGAGGAGGATGCGTAGCAGGCCTCGGCGTCGCGCAGGCGAGGGTGCTCGGCGGCCGGGACGTCTTCGCCCCACTTCGCCTTGGCCGCCGCCTCGGCGGCCTTGATGCGCGGGGTGTCCTCGCAGTGCGTGAGGATGATGGCGGGGGAGTGGCGGAAGATGCCTTCGAGCGTGGCGGCCTGGTCCACCAGCATGTCGCCCGTCGACGAGCCCATGAACACCTTGACGCCGCAGACGTCGCGAGGGTCGAGCGACTTGACGACTTCGAGGTTGGTGTTGGTGGCCCCGAGGAAGAACGAGTAGTTGGCGACGGAGGTGGCGGCGCCGATGGCGTATTTCTTGGCGAGTTCCTCGTGCGTCACCGCCGGAGGGTTCGTGTTCGGCATCTCCATGAACGAGGTCACGCCCCCGGCGACGGCGGCGCGGGCCTCGCTCGCGATGCAGGCCTTATGGGTCAGGCCCGGCTCGCGGAAGTGGACCTGGTCGTCGATCAGGCCCGGGACGAGCAGCCTGCCCGTGAGGTCGTATTCCTGGTCATAGGCGCCTCCCGTCGGCACGACGCCGATGCGTTCGATGCGGCCGTCACGGATCAGGACGTCGGCGTGGAAGCGCCGACCCTCGTTGATGATTTCAGCGTTACGAAGGACGAGTGAGGCCATGACGCCTCGAAGTGAGGCCGATTCCCGACCGCCCGCAAACGGGAAAACGTCAGACCTTCACCATGTCCGAGAGGTCGGCCTTCTTGACGCCCTCCGGATTGATGTTCACGGCGGAGACGCGGAACTGGGCGCCCTGCTTGTGGCTGAATTTGAGGATGAAATTGGTCACCACGAGCTTCTCCTCGGGGTAGAGTTCCTTTTTGCGGGCCACCATGCTCGTGACCAGTTCCTCGACCTGCTCGGGGGTGGCGCCGGGGAGGGCGGCCAGGCGGACCTTGGCCTCGGCGATCTTGGCGTCGCCTTCGATGGCGGCGTTCCAGATCAGGATGGCCACGTTCATGGCGCCCTTGGCGGCGGTGTGGTTCCCGCCGGCCTGTTCGAGGATGGGCTGGGAGTAGGCGATGAGCTTGTCGGCGAAGCTGGGCTCCCGGGGCGTCGTGTCGGCCGGGGCCGGCTCGGCGCGCGTGAAGTCGCGCTTGATGTCGCGCGGCTTGTTGTTGCCGAAGGCGCCGGAGGTCCGACGACGAGAATGGGGGGAGGCCATTGGGAGAGGGAGGACTCCAAGGGAAACCCGGGCGGTCCCCTCGGCAAGCCCTTTCCCCCTTGGGCGTCCCTTGACACCCCGCCGAAGGCAAGCCAGCCTGCTTGCACCGCCACCCACCGTGTCCGATTACAGCGACGTCATCCGCGCCCACCGACGCGACCATCTTTCGAAGCCTAATTCCCTGCCCGCGGGCGTCCATCGGTACTTCGAGAGCACGCTCCTGCCGCTGCCCATCGACACGGTCTTCGCCTTTTTCTCGAAGGCCGAGAACCTCCAGGCGATCACCCCGCCGGAACTGAGTTTCCAGATCAAGACGCCGTTGCCGATCGTGATGAAGCCCGGGGCGCTGATCGATTACGGCATCCGCCTCAACGGCATCCCCTTCGGCTGGCGCACCCGCATCACGCACTGGGATCCGCCCTATGCGTTCGCCGACGAGCAGATCAAGGGGCCTTACGCGGTCTGGTTCCATACGCACACGTTCGCCGACGAAGGCGGCAAGACGCGCATGGACGACGAGGTGCTTTACAAGCTGCCCCTCTGGCCGCTCGGCGAAGTCGCCTATCCCTTCGTGAAGGGCAAGGTCGAGCGCATCTTCCGCTACCGGCGCACGAAGATCCGCGAGCTGCTCGGCTGCTGACCGATCACTTTCCTTTGGCGGGAGGCGGCGGCGCGGGCGCACAGATCGTGATTCGCGCCCAATGATCGGCCTGGGTGACGGGCCGGCGGCCCGCCCATGAGATGCCCCGCAGCAGGAGCAGCTTCACGTCGGGGTGGCTGAAGTTGACGTAACTGTGGCCGGGGATGAACACGAACGCGCGCTGGGCGCCGGTCTTCTCGTAGGTCCAGATCTGGGTCTGCTCCTCGAAGCCGTCGCCCTGCTTGCGAGGGGTCGGCGCGGTGGCGAGCGGATGGATGTCCGCCCGGAGATCCATGTCGTAGTAGATCTCGTCCTTCATGCCGAAGTCGGCGACGCCGTCCGTGATGCCGTGCTGCTTGTCGACGAAGCGGAGCTGCATCGGGCCTTCGCGCCACTTCGTGACCTTGTGGCGCCAGGAACCGCCCACGAGGTCTTTGTAGAAGTCGGCCGAGGCGTCGTCGCCCGCGACGGCGCCGGCATGGATCACGACGAAGCCCCCGCCGCGACGGGCGTATTTGTCGACGCGCGCTTTCTCGTCGGGCTTGAAGTCGCCCCCGCCTTGGCGGTGGATGACGAGCACGTCGGTCCGGGCGAGTTCTTCGTCGGAGGGGAAGGTCTGCTTGCCCTTGGCGTCGGCGTCGCCGACGGAGGCCTTCATGCCTGCCCGCGTCAGGAGCGGCGCCCAGTCGCGCGCGAAGGCGGGATGGTCATGGTCTCCGGGGCCATGGGACTTCGGTCCGCAGCGGATGAAGACGCGCAGAGGGCCGGAGCTCGGGGCGACCGTCGGAATAGGGTCCGGACCGCCGGTCTGCGGAGGCGTGTCGGCCGCCGTGAGCGTGAAGGCGAGCAGGAGGGGGAGCAGCGATCGCATGTCGGTGACGTTAGGGGTAAAAGCGCGAAAGTGCAAAGGCGGAGATAGGGGGAGGGGCAGGGGAGAAGATGGCGGAACCGATGACAGAGGAC
>JBDLWC010000229.1:0-4503 GCA_039804485.1 Verrucomicrobiota bacterium | reverse complement strand
CTTCTCTTCGGCGGTGTATTCCTTCTTCTCGGCCTTGGGAGCCTTCTCGACGGTGGCCTTCTCGATGTTGGAAGCGCCGAGGGTGCGGAGGTAGTAGGTCGTCTTGAGGCCGGTGCGCCAGGCGTACTGGTACATGTGCGAGAGCATCTTCAGGTCCGGGGTCGGGAGGAAGAGGTTCAGCGACTGGGCCTGGTCGATCCACTTCTGGCGACGGGCGGCGGCGTCGATGAGCCACTTGTTCTCGATGGTGAAGGCCGTGAGGTACTTGTCCTTGATGGCCTGCGGGATCTCCGCGATGTCCTTGAGCTCGCCGTCGAAGTACTTGATCTGCTGCATCATGTCCTGATTCCAGAGACCCAGCTTCTTGAGGTCGCGCACCAGGTAGCCGTTGAGTTCGGTGAACTCGCCGGAAAGGTTGCTCTTCACGAAGAGGTTCTTGTAGGTCGGCTCGATGCAAGGCGAGCTGCCGACGATGTTGGAGATCGTGGCGGTCGGGGCGATGGCGAGGACGTTGGAGTTGCGCATGCCGCTCTTGGCGATCTTGGCGCGGACCGGGGCCCAGTCCATGCGGCCGCCGCGCTTGACCTCGATCGGCTCGCCGCGCTCCTTCTCGAGGACGTCGATGGTGTCCTGCGGCAGGAGGCCGCGGTCCCACTTCGAGCCCTTGTAGGAGCTGTAGGTGCCGCGTTCGGCGGCGAGGTCGGCGGAGGTGTCGTAGGCGTAGTACGCCACGGCCTCCATGATCTCGTCGTTGAACTCGACGGCGGCTTCGGAGGCGAAGGAGATGTCGCGGCGGTAGAGGCAGTCCTGGAGACCCATCACGCCCATGCCGACCGGGCGGTGGCGGAGGTTGGAGACCTCGGCGGCCTTGGTCGGGTAGAAGTTGATGTCGATGACGTTGTCGAGGGCGCGGACCGCGACCGTGACGGTCTCACGGAGCATCGCATGGTCGATGCTGCCGTCGGCCTTGAGGTGCGAGTCGAGGACGACGGAGCCCAGGTTGCAGACCGCGGTCTCCTCGGCGCTCGTGTTGAGCGTGATCTCCGTGCAGAGATTGGAGGAGTGGATGACGCCGACGTGGTCCTGCGGGGAGCGGACGTTGCAGGGGTCCTTGAAGGTGATCCACGGATGGCCGGTCTCGAAGATCATCCCCAGCATCTTCTTCCAGAGCTCGATGGCGGGCATCTCCTTGCCGAAGATCTCGCCCTTCTTGGCGCGGGCCTCGTAGGCGACGTAGCGCTTCTCGAAGTCGGCGCCGAAGGTCTCGTGGAGGTCGGGGGTCTCGTTGGAAAGGAAGAGCGTCCAGTTCTGGCGGTTCTTGAGGCGCTTCATGAACAGGTCGGGGATCCAGTTCGCCGTGTTCATGTCGTGCGTGCGGCGACGGTCGTCGCCCGTGTTCTTGCGGAGCTCGAGGAAGTCCTCGATGTCGTTGTGCCAGGTCTCGAGGTAGGCGCAGCCCGAACCGCGGCGCTTGCCGCCCTGGTTGACGGCGACGAGCTGGTCATTGTGCAGCTTGAGGAACGGGATGATGCCCTGGGATTCGCCGTTGGTGCCCTTGATGTAGGAACCGGTGCCGCGGACCGAGGTCCAGGAGCCGCCGAGGCCGCCCGCCCACTTGGAAAGGAAGGCGTTCTCCGCGATGCCGCGGATCATGATGGACTCGATGGTGTCGTTGACCTGGTAGAGGTAGCACGAAGAGAGCTGGCTGTGGAGCGTGCCGGAATTGAAGAGGGTCGGCGTCGAGCTGCAGAAGCGGCGGGACTTGTAGAGCGCGTGGAGACGGATGACCCAGTCCTCGCGGTTCTTCTCCTCGCGGAGGAAGAGGCCCATCGCGACGCGCATCCAGAAGAACTGCGGCGTCTCGAGGCGGCGGGCGGGCTTCACCGTCTTGTCGATGATGAGGTAGCGGTCGTACATCGTCTGGACGCCGAGGAGCTCGAAATCGAGGTCGGCCATCGGATCGAGGGCGGCGGCGAGCTTCGCAAGGTCGTACTTGCGGAGGTCGGGCGAGAGACGGCCGATGGAGATGCCCCGCTCGACGTAGGCGGCGAACTTAGCCCGATGGAACTCCTTGAGCTGCGCGACGCCGTCGCGGACGATGTTCCAGCCGAGCACTTCCTCGTAAGTGTAGGAAAGGCAGATGCGGGCGGCGAACTTGGCGAAGTCCGCGTCGACTTCGACGAGGCTCTTGGCGTTGAGCTCGATGCTCTTGCGGAGGTCGGCCTCGGTGATCTCGTTATAAAGCCCGCGGCGCAGTTCGGCTTCGATCTGCTCCGGGGTGCGCACCAGCTCGAGGCCGGTGGCGGCGAAGGCGATGCGCTTGCGCAGCTCCTCGCCGTTCCAGAGGTAGGTGGAGCCGTCGGTGTTCTTGACGAGCAGCATCGACTCCTGGCGGTCGTCGACGACGGGCGGCAGGGTGGCGATCTCCTCGCGACGGCGGGCGCGGTAGGCGCGGTAGAGGATGTAGTTCTGGGCGACCTTGTAATGCCCCTGGCGCATCAGCTCCTCTTGGACGAGGTCCTGGACCTCCTCGATGCCGATGATCGTCTGGCCGAGGTCGGCGACGCGGCGGGTGACCGCGGCGGTGACGCGTTCGCTGGGCGCAGGATCCTGCTCGAGCGAAAGGAACGCCATGCGGACGGCGGTCGTGATCTTGTTGGGGAGCCAGGGCACCACCTGGCCGTTCCGGCGCATCAGGCGGGTCGTGATGGCGAGAGGGTCGGCCGGGGTGACGTCGACGACGCGGGAGAACAGCAGGCTCTTCGCCACGTCGTGACGATTATAGCGCACGAGCGCGTCTTCGATGGCCTGCATCACGAGGCCTTCGCCGACCTGGACGCCGGACTGGGAGAGCACGCGCACGACGTCGCTGGCGACGGCGGCCACGAACTGGCGGTTGGATTCGGTGAAGATGTCCTGCTCCTGGCGCGCGACGAGGAGGTCGGTCAGGGCCGCGCCGACGATGTCGGCGATCTGGGCGGCGTCGAGGCCGCCGGACGCCGGAGCGGCGCCCGCCGGCAGCGACTCACGCCAGTTGAAGCGGGGCTTGGCGTCGGCGGGAGAGCGGACGGCGTTCTTGAGGGCGAGGTCTTCGCGGAAGAAAGGGAGTTCGGATTTCATTGCGGGAAAATGTAAGGGATTTTGTTGAGAGGAGGGTGGGAAGGGAAAACGGGAGGGAGGCGCGTCGGCGTTAGCCGGCGCAGGGATTTTTCAGACGGATCGGATAGGGGGTAAGAACAGGAATCATGCCAGACCGGGCGCGAAGGGGGTAACGCCCGAATCTGGCCAGCAGTCGCTCAGAGTTCGTCGTCGTTGACGGTGCCCAAGGCGCCTTGCTTCTGGTATTCCGTGACGCGGCCTTCGAAGAAGTTCTGCTCCTTCTTGAGGTCCATCATCTCGGAGAGCCAGGGGAAAGGGTTGACGGTCTCGGAGACCAGCGGATCGAGGCCGCAGTTGCGGAGACGGCGGTCGGCGATGAAGTCGATGTACAGCTCGAATTCCTTGGCCGAGAGGCCGAGGGCGTTGACGGGCAGGCAGTCGCGGATGAAGTCCTTCTCGAGGGAGACGGCGTTGGCCATGAGCTGGCGCAGCTCTTCCTTGAAGGCCGGCGTCCAGATGTCGGGGTTCTCCTTCACCAGCTCGGCGAGCAGGTTGCGGAAGAGGTCGATGTGATTGGACTCGTCGCGCAGGGTGTAGCGGAACATCTGGCCGATGCCCGGGAACTTGTTCTGGCGGGCGAGCGAGAGCACCATGCCGAAGAGACCGTAGAACTGGGTGCCTTCCATGCACTGCCCGAAGAGGAAGATGTTATGGGCGAGCGCCTGCTTGTCCTCGAGCTTGGTGAGGTCGAGCTTGCGGCGCAGCGCGCGGGAGTTGTTGACGACGAAGGCGGCCTTCTTGGCGATCGTCGGGATGTCCTCGAACATCGCCTCGCACTCGTGCGGGTTGATGCCGAGCGACGAGATCATGTAGACGAGCGAGTCGGCGTGGATGTTCTCCTCGTGCGCGTGGCGGCCCAGGACGAGCTTGAGCTCGGGGGCGGTGACGACCTCGCGGACGACGTGGATGATGTTGTCGCCGACGATGCCTTCCGCGGCGGAGAAATAACCGATCGCCATCTTGACGATCCAGCGGTCGATCTCGGTGATCTGACCGGTCTGGTCGCGCCACTGTTCGCAGTCCTTCTGCATCGGGATATCCTCCGGCTCCCAATGGTTGTTCTTCATCGTGCGATAGAGATCGTACGCCCACTGGTACTTCAGCGGGAGGATGTTGAAGAACATCGATTCGCGGCCGTTGATGACACGCTTGTTGGCGAAGGCTTCTTCGGCCTTCGTCTTATCGAGGATGAAGGTTTTCTGACCTACTTTGATGGTGATGGATTCCATGATGGAGAGTGGGGAAAAGGGCCCAATTAGTGGCCGGGAAGGCCGCTAGGTGATTGGTATGTTCGGGAGTAAAATACTAGATGTAGGGGCTGCAAATTTATTTCACCACTAGATG
>JBDLWC010000228.1:0-6675 GCA_039804485.1 Verrucomicrobiota bacterium | reverse complement strand
GCGATGGTGGCGCCGGTGATCACCGGGCGGGATTCGCCGACGAAGATCGTGGCCTCTTTGTTATGCGTGGTGGTGATGGCCGGCACCGAGAGCACCTTGAGGTCGCCCTTGCGGGGCGTGGTGGTCAGGCCGATGGTCGCGCTGAGGTTGCTGTTGGGTGCGAGCGTGCCCTGCGAGGCGTTGAACACCGTCGAATTGGCGGGGACGGTCGAAGAGGTCGTGGCGGGCACGCCGTTCACGTTGAAACCCGCGCCGGCTCCGCCGATGCCGGTCAGCTTGCCGTTGGAGACCGTGAGGCCGAGCGTGTTGAAGCCGTTCGTCTCGTTGTCGGAAAGCTTCACCTCGACGATGACGACCTCGAGACGGACCTGCGGCAGCACGATGTCGATCTTCGCGATCAGCTCGCCGAGCAGGCGGAGGTCGTCGCTGGTGCCCGAGACGACGATCGCGTTGCTGCGGACGTCAGGAAGCACCGTCAGGTTGCTGGTGAACTCGTCGGCGCCGGGCTGCGCGGGACCTGCGCCCGCGCCTGCTCCCGCGCCTCCGGCGACGGCGCCGGGGGCCTGGGCGCCGGGTGCGCCGGGCTGCGGATTGCGGTTGAGGGTCGTGTTGCCGCGGGCGTTATTGCCGGCCCGGGCGGCCGCGGTCGTCTGACCTGTCACGAGCGACGTCACCAACGTGGCCACGGCCTGGGCCTCCGCGTGACGGAGGAAGATCACGTCGGTCTTCGTGTTGGGGTTGGACTTCTGGTCGAGGGTGTCGATCAGCCGGTCGAAGAACTCATGCTGGTCGGCGGATCCCATGAGGAGCACGCGGTTGGTGCGTTCGTCGGCGAGGAACGTCGTGCCCGTGCTCAGGCGGAAAGGCGCGCCGCCGGACATCGTGGCCGGCGAGCGCAGCAGCGAGGTGAGCTTCGCCACCAGGTCGGTCGCCGTCGCGTTCTTGAGCGCGTAGCTCTTGGTCACGACGAGGTCGAGCTGGGGCCGGTCGATCTGGGTCACGAGCGTCTCGATCTTCTGGAGATTGCTGACCGAGTCCGTGATGAGCAGCGCGTTGTTGCGTCCGAAATAGACCGGGGGCGCGGCCAGCGTGGTGTTGAGGCTCGACGTGATCTGGTTGACCAGCTCCTGCGCGTTGGCGTGCTTGAGGGTGAAGATCTTCGAGGCGATGCGGCCGCTCGGAGGCAAGGCGAGGACCGAGCCGGTGATGAGCTGGGGAGACTCGGACTTGGCGGTCAGGTTCGGGACGATCTTCAGGAACTTGTCGCCCTGCTGGATGACCGCGATGCCGTTGAGGTTGAGCAGGGTCTCCAAGGCGAGGAGGGCTTCGTCGCGGGTGATGGAGGCCGGCAGCGACAGCGTGTAGAGGCTGGCCGGCAGGGCCTGCGGCCGGAGGATCGACTTCCCCGTCCAGCGCTGCATCAGGTCGAGCACCTGAGCGACGGTCTCATCGCGCAGGATCACGGGGCCGATCGGGTCGGAGCCATTCAGGCCGGGCAGAGGGACCGCGACGGCGACGCCGGGGACCACCTTCATGCCGGTGGCGACGGCGGGCGCGCCAGCCGAGGCCGCTGTCGGCGCCGTGGCGGCAGGGGTGGCCTGGGCGGAACCCGTCAAAGGCAGGACGGCGGCGGCCAGCAGGAGGCAGAAAAAGGGCAGAGGAGCCCTCCGGTCATGATGGGTCAGCAGGGGGCGATTCACTGGAGGAAAGGGGTACATGAAGGAGAACACCGTTTTCGAAGATAAGTTCGACGATAAATATCCCCTTGGAAACGTCCCTGCCACTCGGACGCAGCCCCCATCGAGTGACGCCGGATGAAGTAGTGAACATTATTTCACCTTTGGCTTGCCCGCGGCCCTTGAAAGAGTTAGGAATACGCACTCTCACCTGCATGCGCGAAGATATCCCCGAGTGGTTGGGCAAGCCGCCGATCCGAGGCTCCGAAAAGTGGGCCGGTTGGCTGGCGCAATGGCGTCAGTATGCGAAGACGGAGCTCAAGGATGAAGCCGCCGATGACCCTGATTATGATTTCGGTCTGCTGACCCAGGAAGAACGCTGGCGGGTGGCCCTGCGCTTGCTCGTCCAAGCCCGGATCGAGGCGGGGCGCCGGGACGAACCCCTCCCCAAAGACGCCCTGGCCGTGCGGAAACCAAGCGACCTGGACCATGCCGGCGTCGTGGCCTGGCAGGTGGGACGATCGGTCGTCTCGCCGATCCCCGACGAGCCTTTCACCCAGGCCCTCGAGTGGACCAACGCCCGGGAAAACCCTCGTCGTCGCCGGATCTCGCACGGGATCCGCTACGGCTTCATCGCCGGTCTCGGCGGCGAGCCGACCTCGCCGGCCTGGTCGTCGCCGGACTACGTCGCGGCCTATGAAGCCGCCTGGGAGCTAGGCAACGCGCTCGCCATCGAAAGCGACCCGAGGGGATAGGTTGCGGAAAGCCCGCGCGCGGGCAGAATGCGATTCTTAATATAAACCTCCGATGGAATATATCGTCCCCACCCTGCTGGGCCTTGCGCTCGGATATGCCGGCTACCTCCTCGGTCGCCGCAGCCAACCCCAGAATCAAGCCGACCTCGCCTTGCAGCAGGAACTCACCGGCGCGAAGGCTTTGCTGACGGCGGCGGAGACCCGTCGCACCCAGGACAACGCCGCCCTGCAAGCCGAACGAGACAGCGCGCTGGCTCGGGCGAACGCGGCGGAGACCGGACTGGCGCGCGCCGAGGAAGCCAAGGCCGCGGCGCAACGCAGCCTCGAGGAGACCAAGCTTTCCTTCGCGGAGCTCGAGAAGCGGATGCGCGAGGCCTTCGCCAACGCCGCGCAAAGCCAGCTGACGCAGAGCCGCGAGCAGTTCATCGGCATGGCCGAGCAGAAATTCGCGCCCTTCAAGAACCAGCTCGACGAGCTGACCCGCACCAACAACGAGCTCAAAGGCTCGCTCAAGACCAGCAACGAACGTTCGGAAAAAGTCGCCGAAGAAGCCCGCAAGCTCGCCGCGGCCATGACCTCGACCAACAAGCAGGGCAGCTGGGGCGAGCTGCAGCTGTCCCGCGTCGCCGAACTGACCGGCATGCTGGAACACGTCGACTTCGAGACGCAGAACTCCACCGCGGGCGAACAGGGCAACCTGCGGCCCGACATGGTCATCTCCCTGCCCGGCGGCCGGAAGATCGTCGTCGACGCCAAGGCGCCGACGAAATCCTACATCGAAGCCAGCCAGGCGACGACCGAAGCCGAGCGCTCCCGCTTGCTCCAGGATTTCGCGGCCAAACTGGCCGACCACGCCAAGAAGCTCGGCGGCAAGGAATACTGGAACCAATACAAGCCCTCGCCGGAATTCGTGGTGCTCTTCCTCCCGAGCGAAGCGCTGTTCAGCACGGCACTCCAAGTGGACCCGCTGCTGATCGAAAACGCCTGGGGGCAGAAAGTCGTCATCGCGACCCCCACCACGCTGCTCTCCGTGCTCCGGACCATCGCCCACTCGTGGGACCGGGTCGAGGTCGAGCAGCGCGCGGAGAAAGTCATCGAGCTGGCGGAGAAGCTCCACGACGGCGTGCGCATCGCCAGCGACCATTTCGCCGACGCGGGCGGCAGCCTCAACAAGGCGGTCAAGGAATACAACCAGACGCTCGAGACGCTCAGGTCCCGCGTCTATAACAACGCCGAGAAGCTGATCACCGAAGGCGAAAAGATGAAGGCCGAGCGTCAGCTGGCCGAAGGGGCGACGATCGACGTCCAGGCCCATGAGACGTTGCCCGAGGTGAAGCGCCCTCGCAAGGGAGCCAAGGAACTCCCGGGCGACGAAGCCGCGCCGTCGGCTTGAAAGCGGAAGCCCTGCTGGTGGAGCCGATGAGGTTCGAACTCACGGCCTCGTCATTGCGAACGACGCGCTCTACCAACTGAGCTACGGCCCCAAACAGCAGGAAAAGAAGCGAAGCCCGCGGAGGCGGGGCGGTCAAGGTTTAGATGCCTGTCGCCTTGCCTCGGGCGGGGAAGCGCGTAGGATAGACCTTCTGAAAACACCATGCGCGTAGCCAAAGAAACCGTCGTCGCCATCGAATACACCCTGAAGGACGACCAGGGCAACATCATCGACGCCTCCGGCGAGCGGGGTCCGATGGAGTACCTCCACGGCGCCCAGAACATCATTCCCGGCCTCGAGCAGGGCATCGACGGCCTGGTCGCCGGCGACACCAAGCACGTCGTCGTGCAGCCGCAGCTCGGCTACGGCGAATATAGCGAGAAGCTCCTCCAGCATGTCCCGCTGAGCGCTTTCGGCGCCAACACCCCCCAGGTCGGCATGCGCTTCCACGCCGAGACCAACCTCGGGATGCGCGTGCTCACCATCAAGAAGATCGAGGGCGAGGAAGTCACCCTGGACGGCAACCATGAGCTCGCCGGCAAGACGCTCCATTTCGACATCAAGGTGGTCTCCGTCCGCGCCGCCGAGCTCACGGAACTCTCCCACGGCCACCCTCACCAGTCGGGCGGCTGCTGCGGTGGCGGCGGTTGCGGCTCCGGCGAAGGCTCGGAAGGCGGTTGCTGCTCCTCCGAGGACTCCTCGGGCGGTTGCTGCTCCTCCGAAGACTCCAAGAGCGGCTGCTGCTCGACCGAAGAGCCGGCGGCCCAGAAGCAGGGTGGCTGCGGTTCGGCCGGCTGCGGCTGCTCGTAAGCGTCATCCGGATCTCTTCCGAAAGGCCGCCCGGTGGGCGGCCTTTTTCGTGCCGTAGCGCGATTACAATCCGGAGATTGTTTTATTCTATATATACATTGTAGGCCCCCGAAGGAGAGGCATGCTGGGGTCATGCGCCACCTCCTGCTGCTCCTCGCCGCCCTGCCCCTCTTCGCCATCCCCAGCGAGAAAGACGCCCTTTACGCGGCCAAACGACAAGCCCAGAGCGCGCACGTCGCGGCCCAGCGCTCCAAGGACTCGGCCCAGTTCATCACCGCGGCCAACGGCCTCCAGGAAGTCGGCCGCAAGGTCATCGCGGCGAATCAGACCGCGATGTCGTCCATCCGGCCGGGGTATTATCCGCCCGACGTGAAGAGCAACACGGCACGTCAGACCTGGGACAAGAAGATGGCGGACATCCGCCGGGATCTGGGCTCCGCCAATGCGAGCCTGGAGCGGTTCTTCCTGCCGACGGAACTCAGCCCGGAGTCGGTGCGCGCGGTCGACCGCTATATCCGCGAGATCGACCTGGCCATCGAGGCCCACCACGCCGCGTGCCTGAACATCCGCTGAACGGCGGACGTCAGGACTGTCCGGTGCGCGGAGCTTACGAACCCTGCCACTTCCAGGTCAGGGCGATCTCGGTGTCAGGGTGGAAGGACTGCTTCACCGGGCAGGCTTCGGCGGCGCGGATGAGGCGCTCCCGGACTTCGGTCGGGACTCCGGCGGGCATGGTGATCTCGACCTCAAGGCGCGCGATGCGGCGCGGCGGCGTGGTCGTCATGTGCTTGGCGACGGACGCATGGGCGCCGCGCAGGTCGAGCCCCGTGTTGCGGGCGTGGATGCCGAGGATCGTCAGGAAGCAGGTCGCCATCGCGGTGGCCGCGAGGTCGGTCGGCGAGAAGCCTTCGCCTTTGCCCTGATTGTCGACCGGGGCGTCGGTCACGATGACATGGCCCGACGGGCCGTGGACGGCGCGCACATGGAGATCGCCGAGGTAGGTGCAGGAAAGGTTGACGGCCATGCGCATGATTAGGACGCGCGCGCGGCAGTACCCAAACAAAAAGCCCCGGCATGCCGGGGCCAAGGGACCGTCCGGAGGGACGATTATTCGTCCCCGTCCTTGCCGATCGCGTCGACGGGGCAGCCCTCGAGGGCTTCCATGCACTTGTCGATGCCTTCCTGGTCGGTCGGCTGGGCGAAGACGTAGGAATAACCGCCGTCGTCCTGACGGGTGAAGAACTTCGGGGCGGTCTCGCGGCAGAGATCGCAGTCGATGCACTGCGAATCCACGTAGAATTTGCCCGCCACGCTCTCGGGACGCTTGTCGTTCTTGTCGGCCATAGGCTCTGATTAATTGGAAGCGGGCGGGCTGGTGTCAAGAATCCGCGTCACTTAGCCGGCAGCATGACCACCAGCCGATGCCGCGACCAGCCATCGCGCCCGATCAGATAGGCGGCGCTCAGGCGATCCGTCGTGGCATAAGTGACTTCCAGGACGGCGTCCGGAGGGAGATTCGGCCGGAGCGTGGCGGCGGGCGGCAGGTCGAGCGAGCGGAGCGGGCGGAGGGAGACCTGCGCGATCGGCAGCTCATGCTCCTGACGGATGACCATCCGCAAACGGGAGCGGGTCGCGTCGTCGACGCCCTCCCAGCAGAACAGGCCTTCGATGGCGGCGGCGTCCTGCTTCGCATAGGCTTCGCGAAGCTCGGCGACCAGCGCGGTGCGCGAGCGGACAAGCCAGGCTTCCCACAAGGCGACGAGCACGAGGCCGAGCAGCAGGCCGGCGACCGCCGCGAGCGAGCGCCGGAACCACGGCTGACGAAGAAAGGAAGGCATCACTTGGGAGAAGGGCGTTGACCGAATAGCGGAGACGGAGATATGCACGCAAGAGCCATGGCGCACGAAAGCAAGCCCACCCCGGACTCCGGTCGCTACGCGGCGCGGGGCGTCTCCGCTTCCAAGAGCGAAGTCCACGCCGCGGTCGACCGCCTCGACCCGGG
>JBDLWC010000227.1:0-3429 GCA_039804485.1 Verrucomicrobiota bacterium | reverse complement strand
CCGGCGCCATCCGCCCCGAAGGACGGAAAAGACTAGGAAGAATTACTTCTTCTTAGCTTTGGTGGCCTTCTTGACGCTCTTCTTAGCAGCGGCCTTCTTTTTAGCCATAGGTATGTCCTTTTTTTGGATCGTTGTTGGGTTTGAGGGCAGCGCCTGAAGCGCCACCCTGACGATTCGCCCCACGCTCACCCGGGCGGCGCGAGCCTGGCGGGTGATACGAACACGGAGCTCCGACGGTACGCGGAAAGAAACCTGGCGGGACCGGTTGGTCTCCAGGGAAGGACGGGAGTCGTCGAAACGATCGAGCGCATGCCGGATGACTTCGCTCAGGGTGTTGAGACCGGACCGATGCTGGAAGGCGACCACCTCGGAATGAAGCTTCTGGGGAAGCGACACGGTGATGAGACTTTCGCTCGGGGTTTCGGTTCGGTTCGTCACGTTGCGGTTAACTCTTGGACACGATGAATAAGTAAAACCTACGCTTGCGCAAGAGGAAATTTTCATCTCGCGACGTCATCGGAAATTCCGCGCGCGCGCCGAGCGGACGTAACGATGAAATCGATACGCGCGGCGACGATGCGCGCGGTTGACCGACGCGCGCGCCGACGACAGCATGACGAGATGAACGCGCAGGCGATCACGCCGGAAACACCGCGTCACGGAGAGTGGCGCCGGCTCGCCGCGCTCGCCGCGGCGAGCGGCGTCTTCGGCCTGCTGGCATGGGGCGCGGAGCGCTTCTTCGGCGAGCGTCCGGCGTGGGCGGCGACGTTCGCCTTGGTGGCCTGCCTCGCGGGCGGATGGGACGCCGCCGGCGAGGCCTGGACCGCCCTGCGCGCCCGGCGCATCGACGTCCACCTGCTGATGCTGATCGTCGCCGTGGGCGCCTGGAGCGTCGGCGCGCGCCACGAAGGCGCCCTGCTCCTCTTCCTGTTCGCCACGGCCGGCGCGATCGAACATTTCGCCATGGACCGCACCCGCGGAGCCATCGACGCCCTGCTCGACCGCTCGCCCAAGCAGGCGCGGCGCCTCGGCCCGGACGAAGAAGAAAGCACCGTGCCCGTCGCCGACCTCCGTCCGGGCGACCGCGTCGTCATCCTGCCCGGCGAACTGGTCCCGGCGGACGGGCGCGTGCTGACCGGCGAAAGCGCGGTCGACGAGTCGACCCTGACCGGAGAGGCCACGCCCGCCCCCAAGCAGCCCGGCGCAGGCGTGTCCGGCGGGACGCTCAATACCTGGGGCCGGCTGGTCGTGACGGTCTCCCGGGCCGAACGCGACAGCGCGCTGCAGAGGATCGTCCGCCTGATCCGCGACGCGCAGGAGAGCAAGGCGCCGGCCCAACGCGCCATCGACCGCTGGGGCGACGCCTACGCCCTCTTCACCCTCTCCGCCGCCGCGGTCTTCTACGCCTGGCTGCTGCTGACCGGCGCGCCGGGGGCCGTCGGCCAGGATTCCCCGCTGTACCGCGCGATGACCCTCCTCGTGGTGCTGAGCCCCTGCGCCCTGGTCCTGTCCGTGCCGTCCGCCGTGCTGGCGGCCATCGCCGCCGGCGCCCGGCAAGGCATCCTCTTCCGCGGCGGCGCCGCCGTGGAGCGGCTCGCGGACGTCGACTGCGTCTGCTTCGACAAGACGGGCACCCTGACCGCCGGAGAGCCCGTGGTGGCCTCGCTGGAAGCCTTCCCGGCGGACGCCGATCGTCGGCGCGCGCTCAGCGCCCTGCTGTCCCTCGAGGCCGCGACGACCCACCCCTTCGCCGCCGCGGTGGTCAGGGCGTGCCAGGAAGCGGGGGCGAAGGCGCTCGTCGTCGACGGACTGACCAACGTCCCCGGGCACGGCGTGACCGGCTCGGTCGAAGGCGTCCGCTGGAGCGTCGGCACCCGGGAGTTCGTCGGCGCGACCGCGCGGCCGCCGGCCGAAGTCGCGGCGGGCGCCATCGTGAGCGAAGTGTGGGCGACCGACGGCGCGGTGACCCTCCGGGCGACCTTGGTGGACCGCATCCGCGACGAAAGCCGCGGGACGCTGGCGGCCCTCCACGCGCGAGGCATCCGCACGGTCATGCTCACCGGCGACCGCGAGGAAGCGGCGGCCGCGGCCGCCGGGCAGGTAGGCGTCCAATCTTACGCCGCAGCCCTGACGCCCGACGCCAAGATGGCCGCCATCCGCCGCCTTTCAGCCGAAGGCCACGTGGTCGCGATGGTCGGAGACGGCGTCAACGACGCCCCCGGACTGGCCGCGGCCGACGTCGCCATCGGGATGGGCGGACGCGGGAGCGACGCCGCGCTCGAATCCAGCGACCTCGTGCTGATGGAAGACCGCATCGGCCGCCTGATCGACGCCGTGGAACTGAGCCGCAGCGCCCGCCGGGCCATCCGCTTCAACGTCGTCGTGTCCGTCGGCGCGGCCCTGGGCATGGCCGCCTTCGTCATCTACCGCGGTGCGCCGCTCACGGTCGGCGTCTCGGTCCACGAAGGGAGCACCGTGCTGGTCTGCCTCAACGGGCTGCGCCTGCTCTTCCGCCGGCCCGGACGGCGCTGAGCGGACGACAAGAAGGCCTCCGGGCGAACCCGGAGGCCTTGGTCGGACCGGCGCCGTCGGCGCTCAGCGCAGTTCCTTGCCCGCGCCGTCGAAGAGCTTGAAGGCTTCGATGCTGTAGGTGGGGTCGGGCTTGGTGCCGAGGCGGACCTTGCAGGACTTCATCAGGTCGCGGAAGAACTCGCGGTCTTCGGTGATGATCCGCTCCAGGGTCACCGGCTGCAGGAGGAGGTTGAGCTCGAGCGCCTTCTCGGGGCCGGCCGACTCGCGGAGTCGGCGGATGACGCTGAGGAGCTTGCGCTGGATCTCCACGGAGACGGTGCGGGGGTTCTTGACGATGCCGCGACCCTGGCAGTGCGGGCAGGCCGTGTACATCGAGGTCGTGTTCGACTCGGTATGGCGCTGGCGGGTCATCTGGAGCACGCCCAGCTGGGAGATCGGCAGGATCTGATGCTTGGCGCGGTCGTCTTCCATCGCCTCGCGCAGGGTGTCGAAGACCTTCTTCCGGTCCTTCGGGTTCTTCATGTCGATGGTGTCGATCATGATGAGGCCGCCGAGATTGCGGAGCTTGATCTGGCGGGCGGCCTCCGTGACGGCCTCGAGGTTCGCCTGCGTGATGAAATTGCCGTCCTTGGCGCCGTCCTTGCCGCGATGGCCGCCCGTGTTGACGTCGATGGCGGTCAGGGCCTCGGTCTCGTCGATGACGATCTCACCCCCGCTCGGCAGGGGCACGCGGCGCTGGAAGAGCTGCTCGATCTGACGCTCGATATTGTAGCGCTCGAAGACGGGGATCGGGTCGACGTAGAGCTCGACGCGCGAACGGGAGCGGGGCGACACCTCGCCGACCAGGTCCTGCACCAGCTTGAAGTCCTCCGGGTTGTCGACCAGGATGCGGTCGAC
>JBDLWC010000226.1:0-7319 GCA_039804485.1 Verrucomicrobiota bacterium | reverse complement strand
GCGGTAGTGCCAGGCCAGATCGGGCCGGAGCAATCCTTCCCGGGCCAGGTCCGGGCCGGTGCGGCGGGAGCCCCACTGGAAGGGACGGTCGTAGATGGACTCGCCGAGGCGCGAGTAGCCTTGGCCGGCGCCGTAACGGAGGATGTCGGGCTTCAGCGTGCGGATCATCTGCGAGTGGCAGTTGTAGCAGCCTTCGCGGACGTACAGGTCGCGGCCGGCCAGTTCGAGCGGGCGGTAGGGTTTCTGGACACGGCCCTCGAGCAGGCGGGCATCGCCGTCGCCTTTGTAAAGGGCCACGGTGGGGATGATCTGCAGGGCGCCGCCGATGGCCACGGCGATGAGGCTGAGGACCGAGAAGGGGAAGGCATGGTGCAGGAGTTCCTCATGCCAGGTCTTCCAGGTGTGCTGCTTGATCTCGAAGTGGGCGACGGTCGCCAGCACGGCCGTGATGAGCCCGACGAGGCCGACGGTCGCCCATCCGTCCTGACCGAGCAGCCAGAGGCAGGCGGCGCCGATGATGGCCAGCGTGAAGAGCACCGGCGCGTTCGCGAAGCCTGCGAAGGGCTTGGCCGGCGGGATGGTCGCGGTGCCGGCCGGGACTTCGACGCCGCCGTCGGTCGGGGTTCCGGAGCGGATCGTGCGCCACAGGTTGTAGACCATCAGCAGGAAGCCGCAGAGGTAGAGGCCGCCGCCGAGGGCGCGGAGGTAATACATCGGCAGGATGTTCTTCAGCGTCTCGATGAACGTGTTCGCCGGCGCCGAGCCGTCGGCCGTCAGTTCGTTGAGCGAAAGGCCCTGGCCGATGCCGGCCACCCACATCGACGCCACGTAGAAGAGGATCCCCACCATCCCGACCCAGAAGTGGAGGTTCGCGAGGCGTTCGCTGTGCAGCTTCGTGCCCCAGAGGCGCGGGACGAGCCAGTAGAACATGCCCGCGGCCATGAAGCCGTTCCAGCCGAGGGTGCCGGCATGCACGTGGCCGATGATCCAGTCGGTGTAGTGGCCGAGCGCGTTGACGGCCTTGATCGAGAGCAAGGGGCCTTCGAACGTCGCCATGCCGTAGAACGTCACCGCCGCGGCCATGAACTTCACCACGGGGTCTGTGCGGAGCTTGTCCCAGGCGCCGCGCAGCGTAAGCAGGCCGTTGAGCATGCCGCCCCAGGAGGGCGCCCAGAGCATCAGCGAGAAGATCATCCCGAGGCCCTGGAGCCAGCCGGGGAGGGAGGTGTTGAGCAGGTGGTGCGGTCCGGCCCAGATGTAGAGGAAGATCAGCGACCAGAAATGGATGATCGAGAGGCGGTAGCTGTAGACCGGTCGTCCCACGGCCTTGGGGACGAAGTAATACATGATGCCGAGGATCGGCGTGGTCAGGAAGAACGCCACGGCGTTATGCCCGTACCACCACTGCACCAGCGCGTCCTGGACGCCGCCGAAGATCGGATAGCTGTGCAGCAGGCCCGTCGGCAGGGAGAGGTGGTTGACCACGTAGAGCAGGGCGACGGTGATGATCGTGCCGATGTAGAACCAGACGGCGACGTAGAGGCTGCGTTCCCGCCGACGGGCCAGCGTGGCGAAGAAGACGATGCCGAAGACGACCCAGACGAGGGCGACGAGCACGTCGATCGGCCAGATCAGCTCGGCGTATTCCTTGCTGCGGGAGTAGCCGAGGGGCAGGGTGACGGCGGCGAGGACGATGATCAGCTGCCAGCCCCAGAAGTGGACCTTGGTCAGGAAGTCATAGGCGAGCCGCGCCTTAAGGAGGCGTTGGCTGGAGTAGTAGACGCCGGCGAAGACCATGTTCCCGACGAACGCGAAGATGGCCGCGTTGGTGTGCAGCGGGCGGAGCCGCCCGAACGTGGTGTAGGGCAGGCCGAGGTTGAGCGCGGGAAAAGCCAGCTGCAGGGCGATGATGACGCCGACCAGCAGGCCGACGACGCCCCAGAGGACCGAGGCGAGGGTGAACCGCCGGACGATCTCGTCGTTGTAGCGGATGGTGACGGGGCTGTCGTTCATGGAAGTTCGGAGTCGGCAGGGGCGCGGGCGTCTTCGTCCAGCGGACGGAGCGAGTCGCGGTCGTGACCGTCCTCGCCTCGGTTGCGCTGATCCCAGAGGAAGGCCGCCACGGCCAGCAGGGCGAGCAGGACGGAGAAGAAGACGGTGAGAGCGAGGGCGGCCATATGTCGTAAGGGACGACGCCCTGAGATTACCTCCCGGCCAGACGCATTCAATCCGCGTCCGCGGCGCCGCTCCGGCTGCCTGGATTTTCCGGAGCTTAGAATTATTTTAAGCGAAGCGCTTAAAATGATTCTAAGAAAGCAGGCCGCCGTATCCCAGGTCTGTTTATAAAGGGCAGGACTTATGTCCGATTCTTAGGTCAGCTTTCCGATGAGACGCATGATTAGCGAAACGAAAGGGGGGATTAGGTCCGCTGAAATCATGCGGACGCCTCATCCGCGCCGAGCGATCGGCCGACGAAACATCTCGGCCGCGTGCTCTGGTCGGATGCCCGCGAAGTCAGCCGACCTTGCCGTCGACGACCTGCGTGCGCGTCCACAGGTCGTGCCACGCCCGCTTGTCGCGGCGGAACAGGGGCACGTGGAAGTTCACGATGCCGAGCAGCATGAAGAACGGATTGGGCAGCGTGAAGAACGCGGCCTTCCAGGCGGAGCGGAGCAGGGCGGCGAGGAAGCCGGGCGGCTCGGCGTCGGGCAGCCCGATCGTGCGCAGGTTGAAGATGCGCTTCCCGAGCGTCCGGCCGGCCAGGAGCCATTCCTGCGCCGCGAGCGCCAGCAGCATCGTCACGAAGCTCACGTTGCCTTGGAAGGAATACCAGACCGAGAAGGCTTCCAGGTCCGGATTATCCTTCTCCGTCAGCTTCGTGGTCATCCCGCGCAGGGACTCGAGGTCGCGCGGGTCGCCGGAGGTGATGGCCTTGACGTATTGGTCGGTGAAGCGGTGCGTCCACGCGTCGGTCTTCTGCCGGGCGGCGATCTCGTCCGGTCCCGCGAGGAGCCCCGCGAGGGCCCAGCCGAGGAACATCAGCGGGACGATGTCCATCAGGCAGGCGAGGGTGCGCCAGCCATAGCCCGCGGCCGGAGGCGGGATCGGAGGCGGGTTAGCCACGGGCCTGGGCGCGTTCGCAGGCGTCGAGGGTGTTCTTCATCAGCATCGCGACGGTCATCGGGCCCACGCCGCCGGGGACGGGCGTGATGGCTTCGCACTGCGGGGCGACGGCGTCGAAGTCGACGTCGCCGACGATGCGGGTACCGGTCTTCTTGGTGGCGTCGGGCACGCGGTTGATGCCGACGTCGATGACGATCGCGCCGGGTTTGACCATGTCGGCGGTGATGAAGCGGGGCTTGCCGATGGCGGCGACGATGATGTCGGCCTGCCGGACGATGCCGGGCAGGTCCTTGGTGCGGGAGTGGGCGATGGTGACGGTGCAGTCGCAGCCCTTGGCGAGGAGCAGGGCGGCGGCGGGCTTGCCGACGATGAGCGAGCGGCCGACGACCACGGCGTGCTTGCCGGCGGTCTCGACGCCGGAGCGGCGGAGGAGTTCGATGACGCCGGCGGGCGTGCACGCGGCGAAGGCGCCGGGGAGTTCTTGGACGAGGCGGCCGATGCTCTGCGTGCCGAAGCCGTCGACATCCTTGTCGGGCGAGACGCGGTTGAAGACTTCGGTCTCAGGCAGGTGCTTGGGCAGCGGGGCCTGGATGAGGATGCCGTGGACGGACGCGTCGGCGTTCAGGGCGTCGAGGTGGGCGAAGAGCTCGGCCTTGGTGACCGTCTCCGGGAAGAGCTGGAGCGAAGCCTTCATGCCGACTTCGGCGGCGGTCTTCTGCTTCTTGGTCACGTAGGAGACCGAAGCAGGGTCGTCGCCGACGCGGACGAAGGCCACGTGGGGCACGACCGGGGCGAGCTTGGCCACGCGTTCCTTGACTTCGGCGAGGACTTGTTGGGCGATGGCGTTTCCGTCGATGAGGCGCATGGGGGAGGACTAAGACGACCACCCCGCCGAGGGCGAGAAAAGTCCTTCGGCGACCGCCCGGATGATTGTCTCGCCCTGCGGGGCAAAAGCCTCAAAGGGTAGGGAGTGCCCTCCGAAGGACCCATGCGTATCCATAAGTACCTCGCCCAGGCGGGGGTCTGCTCCCGTCGTGAGGCGGAGCGGCTGGTCGCCTCGGGGTCGGTGATGATCAACGGTAAGCTGGCGGTCACCGGCCAGCCGGTCGACCCGGCCGTGGACACCGTCATCTGCCAGGGACAGCACATCAAGCCGCTCAGCCGGACGGTGGTGCTGATGATGAACAAGCCGCGCGGCTACCTGTGCACCAACGACGACTCGCATGGCGGCCAGACGGTCTTCGACATGGTCCCCTCGGAATACGGCAAGCTGCGTCTCTTCTGCGTGGGCCGCCTCGACAAGGATTCCGAAGGGCTGCTGATCCTGACCAATGACGGAGAGCTGGCCAACAAGGTCATGCACCCTTCGGGCGGCGTCATCAAGCGCTACGAGATCATCCTTAACCGCGACTACGACCCGACCCTCACGCCGCGACTCCTCAAGGGAGCCGTCGAGGAAGGAGAGCACCTGCGCTTCAAGAAGGTCATCCGCCATCCGGACAACGCCGCGCATCTCGAGGTGCACCTCGACCAAGGCCGCAAGCGCGAGATCCGCCGCCTCTTCGAGATCTTCGGCTTCCACGTGAAGACCCTGCGTCGCTTCCAGATCGGCGGACTCGTGCTGCGCAAGATGCCCTTGGGGGACTGCCGCCCGCTTTCCCGCAAGGAAATCGACATGATTTTCGATAACTGAGCCGCCGGCAGCGTACCCGCTGCGTCGAGCGTGTCCGGCGCGCGAGGGCGTCGGCCTGCCGCCAAAAGAGGTTTGCAACAAGGCTCCGCTGGACATCCTGCGTGGACCGTCATGTCCGCACCTTACGACAAGAACAATCCCTTCCCGGCCCGCCTCGTCGACCGTCGTCGCCTGAGCTCCCCGGCCAGCCAGAAGGACACCCAGCACTTCTCGGTCTCCCTCGCGGGAAGCGGCCTGACCTATAAATGCGGCGACAGCCTCGGGGTCTTCCCGACCAACAACCCCCTCGTCGTTGCGGCCTTGCTCAAGGCGGCCGGTTTCACGGGCGAGGAGTCCGTGACGATCCCGAAGGATCCGGCGCCCATCTCCCTGCGGCAGGCGCTGTCCACCCGGCTCGCGCTGAACGGACCGACTTACAAGGTCGCCCAGCTCTTGCACGACCGCGCGACGGACCCCGCCGACCAGGCGCGCCTCGCCGCGGCCATCGGCGAGGCCGACCCCGAGAAGAAGAAGGCCTGGATGGAGCAGCGCGAGTACCTCGACCTCTTCCTGGAGCATCCGTCCGCCCGCCCGTCCGCGCAGGAGCTGATCGAACTGATGCGCAAGCTGATGCCGCGCCTGTACTCCATCTCCTCCGCGCCCTCGAAGTACCCTCAGGAGATCCATCTCACCGTCGCGGTCGTCCGCTACGAGACCAACGGCCGTCCCCGCGAGGGCGTGTGCTCGAGCTATCTCGCCGACCGCGCCCGGATGAACGAGCCTGACCTGCCGATCTTCGTGGCCGACTCGCACTTCGGCCTGCCGGCCGACGACGCGCTTCCGGTCATCATGGTGGGGCCCGGCACCGGCGTCGCCCCGTTCCGCAGCTTCGTGATGGATCGCGCCACGCGCGGCGCCAAGGGGCCGAACTGGCTCTTCTTCGGCGACCAGCGCAAGGACCATGATTTCCTCTACGCCGACGAGTGGGCGGAGTACCTCCGAACCGGCGTCCTCACGCGTCTCGACACCGCCTTCTCCCGCGACCAGGCGGCCAAGGTCTACGTCCAGGACCGCATGCGCGAGCAGGCCGTCGAGCTCTGGAAGTGGCTTCAGCAGGGCGCTTATTTCTATGTCTGCGGCGACGCCAAGCGCATGGCCAAGGATGTCGACGCCGCGCTGCACGCCATCGTGGCGGAGCAGGGCGGTCTGACGCCCGAGGCCGCCGTCGAGTGGGTGAAGCAGCTCAAGAAAGACGGCCGCTACCAGCGCGACGTCTACTGAGCGGCGCGCGCCAGCGGGGGTCCTGGCAGGGCATTAGCCACTTGCCAGCGACTCCTTTTCCTTGCACATAAATCCCCGATGCATCTCACGCACCAACCTCGCGTCGCCCTCGTCACCGGTGCCGGTCGCGGAATCGGCAAAGCCATCGCGGAGCGCCTTGCCGCCCATGGACACACCGTCCTGTGCGTCTCCAAGTCCGACACCTGCGTGCAGGTCGCCAACGACATCCTCGCCAAGGGCCAGAAGGCCAAGGCCTTCCAGGTCGACGTCTCGGACGCCGCCGCCGTGGCCAAGGCCTGCGAGCAGATCAACGCCGAGTACGGCGCCGTCGAGATCCTCGTCAACAACGCCGGCATCACCCGCGACAAGCTCGTCATGGCGATGTCGGAGCAGGACTGGAACGACGTCCTTTCGACCAACCTTTCCTCCGCTTTCTACTGGGTCAAAGGCCTCGTCCGTCCGATGACCAAGAAGCGCTGGGGTCGCATCATCAGCATTTCCTCGGTCACGGGCGTGCAGGGCAATGCGGGTCAGGCTAATTACGCCGCCGCCAAGGCCGGACTGCATGGCCTGACCATGACGCTGGCGCGCGAACTCTCCGGCCGGTCCATCACGGCCAATGCCGTCGCCCCTGGCTTCATCACCACGGACATGACCGGTGAGCTCTCGGAAGAGGTTAAGCAGAAGATCCTCGGGGTCATCCCCCTGG
Source organism: Verrucomicrobiota bacterium (assembly GCA_039804485.1). Taxonomy (GTDB): domain Bacteria; phylum Verrucomicrobiota; class Verrucomicrobiia; order Opitutales; family UBA953; genus UBA953. The sequence goes on along the minus strand of JBDLWC010000226.1, from coordinate 534 downwards.
GACGATTTGGCTCAGTCACCGACATCGCCGCCATGGTCGACTACTTGGCCTCCGAAGAGGGGGGCTATATCACCGGTCAGGTCTTTTCGGTTGACGGAGGCATGGCCATCTGACACCCCAAAACCCACAAAACACCCCTTTTATTATGCCCGAAAACATCGAACAGCGCGTCAAGGACATCATCGTCAAGCAACTCTCCGTCACCCCCGAGCAGCTGACCCCCACGGCCAGCTTCCAGGGCGACCTGAAGGCTGACTCCCTTGACCTCGTCGAAATCATCATGGCCTTCGAAGACGAGTTCGGCATCACGATTCCCGAAGACAAGGCCGCCGGAATCAAGACCCTTGGTGATGCGATCGAGCACATCAAGGCCAGCGCCACCAAGTAATCAGACCGGGCTTTCCTCGTAGGCCCGCCCCCTTGAGCTCCGATCGTCAATCTCGCCGGGTAGTTGTCACGGGCATCGGCTCGCTGACGGCCCTCGGTCACGACAACGCGACCTTCTGGGACGCCCTGATCAAGGGTCGTTCCGGG
>JBDLWC010000225.1:0-3029 GCA_039804485.1 Verrucomicrobiota bacterium | reverse complement strand
CATGCCGATGAGGTTCTTGACCCCGAAGGCTTCGGTGACGGCTTTCTTCTCCTTGTCGGCGAGAAGGCGGAAGGGGAATTTCTGCTCCTCCTTGAATTCCTTCTGCAGTTTCTCGTCGTCGGTGCTGACGCCGAGGACGTTGACGCCGGCCTTCTGGAGGGCGTCCCAGTTGTCGCGCAGCGAGCAGCCCTGCTTGGTGCAGCCGCCGGTCTTGGCCTTGGGGTAGAAATAGACGAGGAGGTAGCCTTGGGCGGCTTCCTTGGCCAGGGCGACGGGCTTGCCGTCTTGGTCGTTACAGGTGACGTCCGGGATGGCGTCGCCGACGGCGAGCTTTTCAGCGGCGTCACCGAAGAAGGGCAGGGTGCTCATGAGAAGGGTGGCGAAGAGGGTCTTCATGCGTTGCAGGGTAAGCGGCCTTCCCGGAAAGGCAAATACGGCCCGCGGTGTTTTCGTGTCGCTTGTCCGTCCTTCCGGAGGCAAAAATGCGTCCATGTTGCAGGCTGTCCTCGACACCATCCCTCATCGGCCGCCGTTCCTCTTCCTGGATCGGATCGACGAGGTCCGGGCCGACGGCGCGACGTGCGCCCGCACCTTCCGGGCCGACGAGCCTTTCTACGCCGGCCACTACCCTGGCAACCCCATCACCCCCGGCGTGTTGCTCTGCGAATCGGTCTTCCAGGCAGGCGCGGTCTACCTGACGAAGAAACTCCAGTCCGAAGGCGGCGTCCCGGCCGGGAAGACCCCGGTGCTTTGCCGCATCGAGGAAGCCAGGTTCAAGGGCATGGTGAAGCCCGGCGACACCGTCTCGATCGACGTGAAGCACGTCGAGACCCTGCAGCAGTTCCACTTCCTCACGGGCACGGTCCGGCGTGACGGCAAAGCCGTGCTGACGATCCGTTTCGCCCTCGCGCTCGTCGACCAACCCGCCTGACCCCATGTCCTTCCTCGGCCTGACCGGTAAGACGTTCCTCGTCCTGGGCGTCGCGAACAAGAAGTCCGTCGCCTGGCACGTCGCCAAGACCCTCGAGGCCGAAGGGGCCAAGGTGGTCTATTCCGTGCGTTCGCAGGCCCGTCTCGACTCGCTGAAAGGCCTGCTCGACGGGAAGCCGGTCTACCTTTGCGACCTGGAGCAGGAGGAGCAGACGCAGCGGCTCGCCGCCGCGGTCGGGCGCGACCACGGCCTGCTCGACGGCGTGCTCCACAGCGTGGCCTTCGCCAATTTCTCCAAAGGAATGCAGCCGTTCCACGAGACCGTACGCGCGGATTTCCTGCAGGCCACGGCCATCTCCGCGTTCTCGCTCGTCGAGCTCGCCCGCGCGCTCAAGCCGTTCCTGCGGCCCGACGCGTCGGTCGTCTCCATCGGCATCTCCTCCCAGGTCACGGCGTCCAACTACGGCTACATGTCGCCGATCAAGGCGGCGCTGGAGTCCGCCAGCCGCTTCCTCGCGAAATCCTTCTCGGCCGACACGCGCGTGCGTTTCAACTCCGTCAACGCGGGCCCGCTCAAGACGAGCGCCAGCGCGGGCATCCCGGGTTATCTCCACAACTACCTGCACGCCGAGAAGATGACCTTCCGCAAGGAGGCGCTGAAGACCCAGGAGGTCGCCGACACCGCGGTCTGGCTGCTCTCGCCTCGCTCGAGCGGCGTCAACGGCCAGGGCATCGTGGTCGACGCCGGCATGGGCTGGAATTTCTTCGACGAAGAGCTCGTGGCCGCCTCTTCCCGTCTTCCCGGAGCGTGATCTTCAAGCGAACAGTCCTGTCCGGCCTCGTCGCCGAGCTGCCCCCCGAGGTCTGGACCTCCGACGAGGTGGAACGTCGTCTGGCGCCGGTCTATGGCCGCCTGAAGCTGCCCGAAGGCCGCCTCGAACTGATGACCGGCATCCGTGAGCGTCGCTTCTGGCCGCAGGCGATCCGCCCTTCCTCGGCTTCCGCCATGGCGGGTCGCCGGGCGATGCAGGCCGCCGGCGTGGGCCCCGCCGACATCGACCTGCTGATCCATGCTTCGGTCTGCCGCGATCGCCTCGAGCCTTCGACGGCGGCCTATGTGCACGGCCTCCTCGGGCTCGGCCCGCAGGCGCAGATCCTGGACGTCTCCAACGCCTGCCTGGGTTTCCTCAACGCCGTCGCGCTCGCCGCGGGCATGGTGGAAGCGGGCTTGATCCGTCGGGCGCTGGTCTGTTCCGGCGAGGATGGTCGTCCGCTGGTGGAACGGACGATCCGGCTGCTCAACGAGGACCTCGCGCTCACGCGTGAGACCATCAAGCCGTATTTCGCCAATCTCACCATCGGCGCCGGCGCCGCCGCCGCCGTGGTCTGCCGCGACGATCTCGCGCTTCCCGGCGCCCTCCGCTTGCTGGGCGGGGCCGCGGAGACCGATTCCTCGGCCAACGGTCTTTGCGAGGGGGACACCTCCTTCGCCGAACTGGACATGCGCACGGATTCGGAGGCGTTGCTCGCCGCCGGCGTGGCTTTGGCCCAGCGTTGCTGGGGCCGCTTCAAGGGCGTGACGGGCTGGGACGAATCCACCCCGCACCGCGTGGTCACGCATCAGGTCGGCCGCCGCCACTCTTCGCTGCTGTTCGAGAAGCTCGGCCTCGACCCCGCCAAGGATTGCCAGAGCTTCGACCGCCTCGGGAACGTGGGCTCGGTCTCCGTGCCGGCCACGCTCGCCCTCGGCCTTGCCGAAGGACGGATCAAGCCCGGCGACCGCGTCGCGTTGCTGGGCATCGGCAGCGGTCTCGCCAGCATGATGCTCGCCGTCGAATGCCCATGAACGTCGCCGACCTTTCGCCCGCCGTCAGGGCTCTTTATCCGTTCGCCCCGCGGGACTTCGCCGCGCTCTCGGGCCGCATGAGCTATGTCGATCACGGTCCGCGCGACGGTCGCCCGGTCTTGCTGCTGCACGGCAACCCTTCGTGGTCGTTCCTTTGGCGCGACCTGATCCTGAAGCTCGCCGCCCAAGGCCGCCGCGTCATCGCGCCGGATCATGTCGGCATGGGACTCTCCGCCCGCCCTGACCGCTTCCT
>JBDLWC010000224.1:0-6912 GCA_039804485.1 Verrucomicrobiota bacterium | reverse complement strand
CCCGCTTCCGTCATGGTTCGACGGACTCAATTCGAAGACGAAGGCCGCGCATTGCGCGTCGGCGACAGACTAGGGCTAGGATTGTTCGTCCCGAATCTGCCAGGTCTGGCTCCGCTGATGCTGCCGGCCATCGTCGAGGTCGACGTCGTGGAGACCGGCGACGAGCGGGTCGCTTTAGGTTATGCGACCACCCGCCGCCACTACGGACGGGGCGTCTGGCGGGCGGAAGTGAAACGCGAAGGCCAAGAGCTCGTCCTTGCCGTTTCTTACCACGTGCGTCCCGGCCGTTGGTTCGTCTGGTGCGGATTACCGGTCTATCGTCGATTCCAGCTCGCCGCTTTCCGTGCCGGCGCGGAAAACCTGCGCCGCTTGGCGGCTTAAGGGGCCGCAAGACGGACCAGCATGATGTCGGCCGGCCGGCAGGTGCCGAGGCGGATCTCGCCGGCATTGGCGGCGCTGAAGATGGGCGGCTCAGGATGGATCGTGGCGATGCCGCTGGCCTTCCGGCCGGCGTTGATCTTCTGCAGCCCGATGAAGTCGATGATGACGGGGTTGGCGCTGCCGAGCAGCGTCTTCTCCGAGCGACACCAGCCGGCGTCGAAGCCCGGCCCTCCGAGCACCTGGAAGCGCTCGAGCGAAAGCAGGGTGAGGACGTTGCGTCGGGCGAGTTTCGGGATCGCGCAGACTTCCACCGCGGCCTTGGAGGCGTTGAACGGGTTGTCGAGGAAGCGTTCGGCGTTCGCCATGTTGCCCAAGGAGGCGGCGGCCATCGCGCCGTGGACGCCGAGGGACTTGCTGTCGCTGAGCACCGGCAGGTTGATCCAGAAGTCCACCTCGTCGATCAGGGTCTTGGGCAGGACGCTTACCCGGGCATCGCCCCAAGGCACGTTCTGCGCGCCGGGCCGAGGCATGACCTGGTTCTCATAGCGGAGCTGATTCTCGGCGGCCCAGACCGGCGCGAGGCTCTCCCACGCCAGGACCGGGAAGCCTTCGAATTGTTGCCGCTCCGTCGAAAGCGGCGGCAGGAAACCCGCCTGCCGCAGGCTTTCAGGTTTGGCGTCGCAGAGCGTGATGGCCTGCTGGGCGAAGCCGCGCCGTATCAACGCCGCGGTGATGGCGCGCACCAGCGGCTTCGGGGTGGATAGGCCGGCGCCGCCTTCGGATGAGAGCTTGAGGCCGCAACGGCGGAGTTCCGAGGGGCGGAGGAAGACGCCGGTCCGTGCTTCGAATTCGGACAGGGTCTTCTCGATGGCCGGGGCGTAATCTCGGTCCTCGAAGCCGGCGAGCTTCTGCTCGATGAGCAGGAGCTTGGGGTCGGTGGCGCCGGACAGCACGGCGGAGCCGAGTGCTAACCAGGCGAAGGCGGCGAAGAAGCGCATGGGGTCATCTTCCGCCCGAAGGCACGCCTCCGCAAGCCGCTGTTTTGTTTGCGAACATCGGGCGAGGTCCCATCGTGGCGTGCATGTCCGCCCCTGCAGTCCTCCCCCAGCGCCGCATCCTCGGACTTATCTTCCTGACGGTCTTCATGGATATCGTGGGGTTCAGCATCATCATCCCGCTGTTTCCCCATCTGCTGGACCATTACATCCGGAACGAAGGCGCGGTCGGGACGCTGATCGGGGCCCTTAACGGCGCCGCGGAGTGGATGGGCGGAGACACGGTCTTCAAGAAGACGGTGCTGTTCGGGGGCCTGCTCAGCACGCTCTACTCCCTCCTGCAGTTCGTGTTCTCACCCATCTGGGGGGCGATGTCGGACCGTCTCGGTCGCCGCCGCATCCTGACCATCACGCTGGCGGGCAACGCTTTGTCCTACCTCCTCTGGATCTTCGCCGCGCAATTCTGGGTGGTCGTCGTGACGAGGCTCATCTCGGGCATGCTGGCCGGCAATATCGCGGTCGCGAGCGCGGCCGCCGCCGACATCACCGATGAGAAAGAGCGGACCAAGGGCATGGCGGTGGTCGGCGTGGCCATCGGTCTCGGCTTCGTCTTCGGGCCCGTCATCGGCGGCTTGGCGGCGGGGGTCCGTTTCACCTACGAAGCCACGACCGGTTCGTTCGGACTCAATCCTTTCTCCGTCCCGGCCGCGATCGCCGCGGCGATGGCGCTGCTCAACTACCTGTTGGTGACCCGATACTTCCCGGAGACCCTGCCGGCGGAGCGCCGCGCGCTCGCCGACGCCAAGAGGCCTTCCGTCTTCGACCTGGCGACCGTCCGATCTTCCGCCGTCCGGCGCACTTCGTTCGCCAACCTGGTCTACCAGGTCGCCTTCACCGGGATGGAGAACACCATCGTCTTCCTGACCCTGGCGCTGTTCGCCTACAGTCCCCGCGACAACGCCTGGCTTTTTCTTTTCAACGGGGCGTGCATGATCTTCGCCCAAGGGCTCGCCCGGCAGTTGGTGAAGCGCCTCGGGCAGCGCAAGGTCGTGATGCTGGGGATGAGCATCGCCGCCGGAGCTTTCCTCTGGGTGGCGCAGATCCCGCCGACGCTGGCGGCGGACGGCGACGGGGCGAAGACGTCTTTCTACCTCGGGCTCGGCCTGATCTCTTTCGCGACGGGCCTGATCCTGCCGAGCGTATCGGCGCTCGTCTCGCTTTACTCCGACGCCTCGGAGCAGGGTCGCAACCTCGGCATCCTGCGTTCCGCCGGTTCGCTGGCCCGGGTGATCGGACCGGTCACGGCGGCGCTGCTCTACTTCCACTTCGGGTCCCATTTCTGGGTCTACTTAGGCGGAGCGCTGCTGATGCTGCCCGCGATCTGGGTCGTCCGCGGCCTTCCTGATCCCGAGCTCGCCCGGACCGACGCCTGAGCGAGGCCTAGCCTCCGGCGAGTTCCCGGCCCAGGGCGTCTCCTCCGCGGATGGCGTGCATCAGCGAGATGCCCCCGCGGAAGGCGCCATGGAAGCGCAGGCCGGGGTGGGCGGCTTCGGCGCGCGCCAGCGCCTCTTCGCGCCGTCCTTGGCCTTCGTCGTATTGCGGGATGGCCGGATCCCAACGTTGGATCCACTCCTTGCGCGGCCCCGAGCGGATGCCGAGCGTCTCGGTCAGCTCCCGGTCGACGAGCGCGCGGAGCTCGGCGTCCGTCCGCCGCGCGAGTTCCGGTCGGCGGGCTCCGCCGATGAAACAGCACAGCAGCACCGCGTCGTCAGGCGCGCGAGCCGGCAGGACCGAGGACGGGAACAGGCAACCGAGCACCTCGCGGCTTTCGCCGCCGGGCGTCAGGTAGCCGAAGCCATCGAGGGCATGGGGTACGTCGGCGCGCGCGTAGCCGCGGGCCACGACCGTGACCGGCGGCGCGGAGCCATATTCCCATGCCCGGAGCAAGGGCGCGACGGTCTCGTCGAAAGGAAGCGATGCCCATTGCCAGGACGGCGCCGTCACCACGAGGTGGCGTGCCGTGGCGCCTTCCTCGGAGCCGTCGGCGCCCCGCCATGCGACCTGCCAGCCATGCCGGTCGCGCCGCAGCGAGGTCGTCACGCAGCCCAGCCGGAGCGACTCCGCCCGCAGCGGCGCGGCCATCGCCTCGGCCAGCTGCTGCATCCCCTGCGGAAAGCCCACGACCTGCCGCTCCGTCCGCGGTCCGCGCAGGAGGCCGCGCAACACCGAACCGTAGGTTGCTTCCATCGCCTGCACCTTGGGGAAGCAGGCCGACATCACGAGCCGCGCCGGATCGCCGGCATGCACGCCGGAGACGACGGGGTCCATCAGCATCGCCGCCGCTTCGGCGCCGAACCGGCGCGTCGCGAAAGCTTCGACGGTTTCGCACGGTGCGCCTTCGCGGCGCACGAAAGGTTCGGCCAGGAGCCGCAGCCGGCCGCGCCAGCTCAGGAGGTCGGAGGCGAAGAGCGAAAGCGGATTCGCGCCGAGCCCATGCAGCTTGCCGCGGGCGAAGATGAAGCGCCGGGCGGCCCGCATGTCCGCGGACTGCACGTGTTCAGACAGGCCGTAGGCGGCCAGCAAGGCGGCGTCTTCCGGCCCCTCGAGCTGGAGGGTGTTCGGGCCGGTCTCGACGAGCCAGCCGTCATCCCGCACGGTGCGGATCGAACCTCCGACGCGCTTCGACGGTTCGATGACGCGCGTCGCGGCGCCGCGCCGGGTCATGGCGTTGGCGACGGCCAGGCCGGCGGGGCCGGCACCGAGGATGACCGCGTCGAGCAACATGCAGGTATTCCTGACTTGAATCATTGGGTTGGCAACCCTCCGTCCGCTCGGCTGTCTGCGTCCTATGAGGTTATTTATCTTCCTTCTGCCGCTCGCATGCCTGGCCGATACCGTGACGATGAAGGACGGCACGTTCTTACGCGGACGCATCGAACGCGTCGCGGACGGCGTGCTCGAGATGCGGGCGCCTTCCCTCGGGGCGGATAACCTGCTCCGGCTCGACCTCGCGCAGGTCGAGGCCTTCGTGACCGATGAGGAGGTGGCCGTGAGCGCGGGTGGCAGCGTCTCGAAGGGGGTCGCCTCCTCGTCGTCGGGGCATGTCGTCGTCCGCGGTGGCGCCGAGGTGAATAAGTTGGGCCCCGGGTTGGAGCTTTGGCGCGACCCGATGTTGCGTCCCTCGGAGGCGGGAGCGCGGCGGCAATGGGTCACGCAGGCCGATGCGGATGTCTCCGGTCGCAGCGGCGTCGTCGCCGGGTCGGGCTTCAGTGTCGGCTTCTCGGCCAAGGGAGTGATCAAGGCCGACACCGTTCAAGCCGGCCTGCGCTTCATGCGCGCCGAGTCCGCCGACCAGATCTCCGCCGACGACTTGCACGCCACGTTGTCTTACGAGACCAATCCGACGGACGTCGTCTACTGGTACCTCCGCACCGACACCGGCTACGACAACGCCCGGCAGATCGATTTCTTTTCGGTCAACGCCGGCGGGGTCGGCTTGCGTCTGCACACCGACGCCAAGGGGAAGGTCGACGCGCGTGCCGGCCTGGGGCACCGGTTCGAGCTGTTCTCGGGCGATCAAGACGACCGTTCCGCCCCCTCGGCCGACTTCGGACTGGTCCTTAATCGTGACCTGGGCTGGGCGGCATGGGATACCTCCTTGAACTTCGTCCCGTCTTTTCAGGTGACAGGCGACTATTACGTCCGGCACGAGAGCGGGCTGACGATCCTCCGCAACTCCGGCCCCCTTTCCTTACGGCTTGGGGTCGCCAACGACTTCCGCTCCAAACCCTTGCCGTCCCAGGCAAAAGCCGACACGGCGTACTTTCTTCGGACAACCTATGTGTGGAAGTGAGCAGGCCAAGATTGTCTAAAAATAGACATAATTGACTAAAAATAGGCAATACCCCTTGTGAATGGTTACCTGTTGAACCGTGGCACAAGGGATGCTTTCAGTTTGTTCGTAATTAACCACTTTTACACCCCCCATCCATGAGCACCAACCCAGCCCGTCGCAACGCCATCGAAGCGATTGCCTCCCAGCCTCGCCTTCAGGGCAGCTTCGACTTCCGCAACGAGAAGATCGATCTGATCTACGGCCAGAACGTCTTCTCCCTCGATAAGATGGAAAAGCGCCTGCCGAAGGACGTCTTCAAGTCCCTCAAGGCGAACATCGAGTCCGGCACCAAGCTGGACGCCGCTTCGGCCGACGTCGTCGCCGCCGCCATCAAGGATTGGGCTCTCGAGCGTGGCGCCACCCACTACGCCCACGTCTTCTACCCGCTCACCGGTTTCACCGCCGAGAAGCATGACACCTTCTTCGAGCCCAGCGGCAACGGCACCCTCGCCCAGTTCTCCGGCAAGGCCCTGATCCAGGCCGAACCCGACGCTTCCTCCTTCCCGAACGGCGGTCTGCGTTCGACCTTCGAAGCCCGTGGTTACACCGCCTGGGACGTCACCTCCCCGGCTTACATCTTCGACACCGAAAACGGTTCCACCCTCTGCATCCCGACCGCCTTCGTTTCCTGGAAGGGCGAGGCCCTCGACAAGAAGACCCCGCTGCTGCGCTCCATGGCCGCGGTCAACAAGGCCGCTTCCCGCGTGCTCGCGCTCTTCGGCAAGAAGCACGGCTTCATCTCCGCCTCTTGCGGCCCCGAGCAGGAGTACTTCCTGATCGATTCCCGTCTCTTCCACCTGCGTCCTGACCTCTACACCTGCGGTCGTTCCCTCTTCGGCGCCAAGCCGGCCAAGGGCCAGGAGTTCGAAGACCAGTACTTCGGCACCATCCCCGACCGCGTCCTCGCCTGCATGATGGAGACCGAGCGCGAGTGCTTCAAACTCGGTATCCCGATCAAGACCCGCCACAACGAGGTCGCCCCGGCCCAGTACGAAGTGGCCCCGATCTACGAATCCGCCAACGTCGCGCACGACCACCAGATGCTCACCATGACGCTGCTCCGCCGCGTCGCCACCAAGCACGGTTTCGTCTGCCTCCTCGCCGAGAAGCCCTTCGCGGGCGTCAACGGTTCCGGCAAGCACGTCAATTGGTCCATCGGCGGCGCCGGCGTCGGCAACCTCCTCGAGCCCGGCCATGACCCGCACGAGAACGCCCAGTTCCTCACCTTCTGCTCCGCGGTGATCCGCGCGGTCGACCTCCACCAGGGTCTCCTCCGCGCCTCCGTCGCTTCCGCCGGCAACGACCACCGTCTGGGCGCCAACGAAGCTCCTCCCGCCATCATCTCGATCTACCTGGGCGACATGCTCAACGAAGTCATCGAGCAGGTGAAGAAGAGCGGCGCCGCTTCGTCCTCCCGCAAGGGCGGTCACATGACCCTCGGCGTCGACACGCTGCCCGTCCTCCCGAAGGACGCCGGCGACCGTAATCGCACCAGCCCGTTCGCTTTCACCGGCAACAAGTTCGAGTTCCGCGCCGTCGGTTCCGCCTTCTCGGTGGCCGGCCCCCTGACCGTGCTCAACACGATCATGGCTGACTCGCTCGACAAGCTCGCCGACGAACTCGCCGCCGCCCTCAAGAAGA
>JBDLWC010000223.1:0-10968 GCA_039804485.1 Verrucomicrobiota bacterium | reverse complement strand
GCCCCCGTGTAGAGACCTCGCTGGTGGGGTTCGAAGCCCGGGATGAAGGGAAGCGCCAGGGCGCGCGGCTTGCCGCCCACGGCCGGCGTGGGGTGCAGCTCGCCCGCGACTTCCAGGAAACGCCGGTCCGCGGGCATGACGCCTTCGATCGGGGTCCGCAGGTGCATGACGTTGCCCAGGCGCAGCAGTTCGGCGCTGCGCGAGGTGGCGGCGAGGACGCCGACCATCCGCAGCCGGCGCAAGATCGAGGCGGTCACGGCGCTATGCTCGCGGCGGTCCTTGTCGCTCGTGAGGAGGGCCTCCGCCAGGCTCGCGTCCTCCGAGGCGGATTCGCCGCGCCGGGTCGTCCCGGCCACGGACTCCGAACGGACCGAGCCATCGAAGAGGGACAGGAGCGTCTCCGGCGTGGCGCCCACCAGCGCGCCGTCTTCTTCGTCGACGAGGAAAGTATGGCAGGGCGGGTTCGCCCGTCGGAGGCGATGCAAGGTGGCGTACACGCTGAAGGGTTCGGCCCGGCGCCAATCGAACGCGCGCGAAAGGACGATCTTCTCGAAGGAGCCTTCCCGGATCAGTTCGGTCGCCCGCGTGACCGCCGAAGGAAACCAGGCGCCTCCGACCTCGGAGAGGACGGTCGGGACCGGCGCCCGCACGGGCGGCGGGGTCGAGCGATAACTGAAAGACCGGAACTTATCCGCCCGCCGGGCAAGACGTTCCGCGCAGCCTGCGCTGGCCGGCTCGACCAAGGTCACGGTGGTGACCCCGTCTTCGTTGATGACCTGCCAGCTCGGGAGGAAGAGGCGGGAGTGATCGCCGTCGAGTTCGGAGCCGGGATAGAAAGGGAAGGTGGCGATGACCCGGGGCCTGCCGCCGACGCAGACCAGGTCGGCGTCCAGCCGGCGCAGCCAGCGGTCGGCGTCCGTGAAACGATGTTCGCCTCGTCCCATCCAAGCCACCACCGGCGCTCCCGCGGCGTGGGCGCGACGTCGCGAAGGGTTCTCGAAGTAACCGCGCGGAGCGGGCTCATCGAAGGTCTCCATCACCGCCAAAGGATCGAGCTCCGGAGCCGTGAACGAATACGAGACATAGCCTCGCCCGGCGGACAGACCTTCCGCCGTCGTCAGGGCGGTGGCTTCATCGCTGGCGTCGAGGGCTTCCACGGGAGGCAGGTTAGGCGAACCGTGAAGAAAGTCCAATCAAGCCACGGGGGCGGGCGCAGGAGGGTCGATCGGAGGGAAAAGGATGCATTTTTCCGCGACCGTCGAGCCCGTGCAGACGGAGGACCAGGCAAGTTCGCCCGCGAAGGACGTCGGTACCGGCCGCCCGATATTGGTCAGGAGCTTGGCCGACGTCGCCGGCATGACGGAGAGAAAGAGCGTGCCGACGAGGCGGAGGCCTTCGGCGACATGCGCGAGGCAGGAGTCCAGCCGGGCGCGATCGGCAGGATCGACGGACTTGGCCAGCTTCCAAGGAGCCCGCGCTTCGATGTAGGCGTTCATGGCGCTGATGAAGACCCAGAGGGCTTCGAGGGCGTGGCTGAGCTGATACTGCGCGAAATCCGCTTCATAGCGGGCCGCGTGCTCCGTCCAGAGGGCGCGGAGATTGCGCTCCAGGTCCTCATCCGCCGCCGGCGCGGGGATGAGCCCGGCGTAGTTGCGTCCGACCATGTTGAGCAGGCGGTTGACGAGATTCCCGAGATTGTTGCCCAGGTCGGCCTTGTAGCGGTTCTCAAAGGTCAGCGTGGAGAAATCGGCGTCCTGACCGACCACCATCTCGCGGCAGAGATAATAGCGGAAAGCATCGGCGCCGTGGGTGGAGACGAAGCCCAGCGTGCCGCTCGCGTTGCCGGAAGACTTCGAGGCCTTCTGATTGTTGACCGTCCACCAGCCGTGGACCAGCAGGCGCCGGGGCGGTTCGATGCCAAGGGCCTTGAGCATGCAAGGCCAGTAGACCGCGTGCGGAGGAGAGAGGATATCCTTGCCGATCACATGCAGGTCGGCAGGCCAGAGTCCCCGGTCGGCGACGGCGGAATAGTAGTTGGTCAGCGCGTCGAACCAGACGTAAGTGACGAAGGCGGGGTCGAAGGGCAGCTCGATGCCCCAGGTGAGGCGGGACTTCGGACGGGAGATGCACAGGTCGTTCATCGGCTCCTTCAGGAACTCGAGGACCTGGTTCTGCCGGAACTGCGGGGTGATGAAGTCGGGATGAGACTTCAGATGCTCGACCAGCCAGGGCTGGAACTGCGAGAGCTTGAAGTAGTAGTTCTCCTCGGTCGTCTGCGTGACCTCGCCGTAGATCTCCGGCCAGGTGCCGTCTTCCGAACGGTCCTTGTCGGTCAGGAACTGCTCCTGGCGCGTGGAATACCAATCCGTCTTCTGGCCCTTGTAGATCAGACCCTGGTCGAACAGCTGCTGGAGGAACTGCTGCACGACCTTCTTGTGACGAGGCTCGGTCGTGCGGATATAGTCGTCGTTGGAGATCGCGAGATCGCCGAGCATGCCGCGGAAAACCCCGGCGATCTCGTCGACCAGCGCCTGAGGCTCGATGCCTCGCTTCAAGGCGGTCTGCTGGACCTTCTGGCCGTGCTCGTCGAGACCCGTCAGGAAGTGCACCGGGCGGCCGGCCAGGCGGAGATGACGCGCGATGACGTCCGACAGGACCTTCTCATAGGCATGGCCGAGGTGCGGCGAACCATTGGCATAATCGATGGCCGTGGTGATGTAGAACGGGCGGGACATGAGGACCCCTATGGAGTAGGGGAGGGTAGGCCCGGAGGACAACCCCGAACGCGGACCGTCGCCGGTCAGACCGCCTCGCTCGCCCGGATGATATGGGGCTGGAAGGCGATTTCGAACCCGTAGGAGGTCCCCGCCCGGAGAGGCATGGGCTTGTCCCGCTGCAAGGTCTGGTAGAAATGGACCTTGCCCCAGCAGGTGCGATGGCGGGAGTTGTCGCTCACGACCTTGGTCTCCGCCCACGCGGCGTGGAAATCGTCCTTCAGGACCTCGCAACGGTGCGACTCAGGGCCGAGCACCAAGGCGTTGCCGAGCGTCATCCGGGAGTGCGTCGCGGCGATCGGCAGGACGAGCCTGAACTCCTCGAGCGTGACGGCCGACTTCGGCGTCAAGGTGAACCTGCCCACGATCCGTCCGCCGTTGAACTCCCAGTCGACCTTGAGGGAGCCGATGTTCGCCGAGACTTTCTCGTCGCGATCGATCAGGTCGGGCTGCTCGTAGCGGAAATGATAGGTGCCCGCCTTGGCGCCCATGGCGACCTGCGCGTTCTTGCCGTAGAAAGAGGGCGTGTAGACCTTGCCGCCGATGGTGAACTCGGGAAGGAAAGGAGTGGTCTGGACGTTGGAGGGCCAGTCGAAGACTCCCGGCATGTGCGGGAAGGCGAGGGAGTCGCTGAAGCGATGCGACCCGGCGGAGAGCAACGGCAGGATGACATGCAGGCCCGAGACGGGGTCCTGATAGGAGAGCAGGCCCTGCTCCTTGCGCGGAGACTTGTCGTAGGAGAAGAAACGGCAGACCGGCAGGCGATTCGCCGGGCGGATGACCTGCAGGTCGCCGCCGATCGTCTTGGCGAGACGGGACCACTGCGACAGGTAACGGGCGGCGTCGAAGTTCGCCATCCGGGTGGTATGGCCGGGGATGGTGTCGCGCTCGGCGTCACGGACGACGATCACGCCGTGTTCGGCGTCGAAGAAAGTGGTGAAGAAGTTGGCGTAGAGGCGACGCACCAGGTCGCGGGCCAGCGGCTCCTTGTCGACCGCGATCCAGCGGTCGCGGAGCGCCTGCAGGAGGAGGGTGATGCAATGCATCTGACCGTAGGCGCCGATGCCGCGGCCGTAGCACCAGCCGAGGCCGTCGTCGCGGACGGTGTCCATGATGACGCGGAGGTACTTCTCGGAGAGCGCCCGGAGCTTGGGCAGCTTGGCGTCACGCAGCTGGATGTTGGCGTGCAGCTGGAGGGACTGGCGGATGAAGATCAGGGCGACGACGCCGTAGAGGTCGAACGCGCCGCCGAAGTTCTCCGGATTGGCCGCCTTGGAGGCTTCGTCGTGGAATCCGCCCGTCGAGGCCGCCGCGATGCGGTCCATGAAACGGTCCACGAGCGGACCGGTCTCGTCCTTCTTGGTCAGGCCGAAAGAGAAGCGGCAGACGGCCTTGGCGACATCGAACGCCTGGACGTGGTCGTGATGGTCGTGCTCGACGGCGAGACGCTCGTCGATCAGGCCGCGGGTGCTCTCGTCGAGAAGCTCCCAGACCGGATTGCGCTCGCGCGTGGGACCGAAAGCGAGGAGTCCCAGGCAGGCGAAAGCCATGCCGTTGTCGGAGCCTTGGCTGATGCGGACCTGGGCGGTGATGGTGCGGGCCACGATCTCGGCCAGATTCTGGCGGTCGAGGGCGATCTCGCCGGTCGCGCGGAAGTATTCGCCCAAGGCCAGGGCCACGTGACCCGGCTCGTCGGCGCGGGAGACCTCGCCTTCGACCGGCACGACGGTGCCATCGGGAGCGAGGGAATTGAAGTTGAGTTTGAGGAGGGCCTTGGTCTGGTCCAGGCACTGGCTCGCGAAATTCTGCATGCGAAGGGTCTGGGATTGGGGCAGGGCTCCCCCCTGTCAATGCGACAGTGTAAAATATTCGTTATTATTAAGGTTTCCGGCCCGCTGAAACCCTCGCCGGCGCCCTTCGGATCAGGCCTCGAAGACGACCTCCACCGGACAGCGCGACAAGCGCGCCAGGATATCCCCGTGAGCTTTCAGGGGCCACCAGCGATAGAGATGGATGTCGATGGGCTTCCAGAGGCCGACCCAGCCGCAGATGGTCAGCCCTTCGTCCGCGAACCTCATCCAGCCGGCGGTCGAAGGAAGCAGCCCGCGCAGGAGCAGGGTGCTGGCCAGGAACAGCAGGCCGATCAGCAACGCCCGGCGGCCGTCCCGGAACAGGTCGCCGAGCTCGCTTCGGGCCACCCGGGCCCGATAGCCGAAGTAATGCTGGATGGATTCCCGGACCTGGCGGGCGATCAATTCGTCCGCAGGCTGCTTCAGGACCACCCGGATGCGAAGTTCGGTGTCGCGCTCGTGTTCCCGCGCCCAGCTCAGGATGAACTCTTCCGCGTCATGATCGAGGTCGCGCTCATGGAAGGGCGAGGGATCCATCGTGTTGAACAACTGGCTGACGCTGGCCAGCCGCAGTTCGATCAGGCCGTGGTTCGGAGAGGTCATAAGGGGAGCGGTCCGCCGAGCGCGGCCTGGAAAAAACGGGCGCGCTTGACGCGCATGTCGTCCGTCTCGCCGGCGCCATGGTTGGCTCCCGGGACGACGTGGAACTCCAGCTGGTCCTTCTTGCCCGCCGCAAGGAGGGCGTCGCGGAAGTCGTAGCTGCACTTGACGTCGACGTTGGTGTCCGATTCGCCGACGGACAGGAACAGGCGGCCGGTGAGCTTCGCCGCGAAGGGGGCGCAGGCGTTCTCGTCGTACCACGGTCCGAGCGGATAGCCCAGCCACTGCTCGTTCCACCACAGCTTGTCGACGCGGTTGTCATAGCACCCGCAGTCGGCCGCCCCGGCCTTGTAGAAGTCGCCGTGATGCAGCAAGGCGTGCGCGGTGTTCTGTCCGCCGGCGGAACCGCCGAAGATGCCCACGCGGGCGAGGTCCATGCCCGGCTCGGTCTTGGCCAAGGCGCGGAGCCAGGCGATGCGGTCGGGGACCCCGCCGTCCTTGAGATTCCGCCAGCTCAGCTGATGGAACTCCTTGCCGCGATGGTTCGTGCCGCGTCCGTCCATCTGGACGACGTAGAACCCGAGGGAAGAGAGCTCCCGGTGGTTGCGATGCCACCAGTTGAACGCGCGCGGCGCGAAAGAACCATGCGGGCCCGCGTAGATGTTCTCGATGACCGGATATTTCTTCGTGGGGTCGAACGGATGAGGGCGGGTGACGACCCCCCAGATGTCGAACTTGCCCTCGCGGTCCTTGGCGACGAACGGGCGGGCGGGAGCCCAGCCGGCCTTTTCCAAAGCCGTGGTGTCGGTGACCCCCAGCGTGGCGAGCGCCTGCCCGTCCTTGGCCCGTCGCAAGGTGAACGTCGGCGACCGATCGACACGTGAAGCAATGTCGACCAACGTGCTCCGGTCAGGAGAAAACACCGCCTCGTGGTGGGCGTCGCCGGGAGTCAGGTCGACGAGTTCCTTGCCGTCCAGGCCGGCGCGGCAGACATGGTGGTGATAGGGGTTCTCGCCGGTCACCCGGCCGAGGGCGACGAAGTAGACGGCACCGCGCTCCCGGTCCAGATGCAGCACCTGCTTCATCACCCACGGACCCGAGGTCACCGGACGCAGCGTGTCGCCCGTCCGCAGGTCGACCGCATAGAGGTGCTGCCAGCCGCTCCGCTCCGAAGCCCACAGCGTCAGGCCATCGTCGAGGTCATGCCGGTAGCGGGCGTTGAAGGAGAAGACGAACTTGGGATCCTCCTCCGCCAGGACCTTTTTCCAGGCACCCCGCGCGACGTCATACGCGACGATGCCGTGACCGTTGAACCCGCGGCGGATATACTCCGTCCGCAGCACCTTGCCGTCGGCGGACCAGTCCAGCCGGTCGGTGGAATAAGTGGGTCCGGTGAGCTCGACGGGGCAGCCCGTCGCGACCTTGCCGTCGGCGCCGAACACCCAGGCCGTCCGTTCGGTCCGCGGGTCCCCGGGCTTGTCGTAGTCGATCTCGCGGGTCTCGCGCTTGACCGAGTCGTTGACCTTATATTTCCGCACAGGATGCCTCACCTCGCGCCAGAGGGCGAAGTGCCGGCCGTCGGGCGACCAGGACACCGGGCCGACGAAGGCCTGCGAGGCGTCCGGCTTCGGCTCGCCTAACCGAAGGGGAGGCTGGCCGGCGCGCGTCGTAAGATAGACCAGGCCGTCGCGCAGCTCGACCGTCTCCGGACCGGTCGGCGACCGCAGACCGTTTTTGCCCGCGTTCAACATGCGGCTATCACCCTTCAGCCGGGGCGCCGGACGGGCTTGGGATGGGCCGGTGGCGGAGGTCAAACGGCCATCCGCGCCGAGCAGCCAGGCTTGCTGATCGCCTTCCAGGCGGAGGCTTCCGTCGTCGAAAGGGATGATACGCTTGAACGGCCAGTACTTCCCGTCGGGCTTGCGACCATCCGGCTCCGCGAAGGCCTGCCGTAGTTTCGCCGGATCGAAGGCCGGTCGAAGGACACCCGTGACGCAATCGACCAATCGCCACTCCACACCCTGCGGACCAGACCAGGCGTAAGCCAAAGTGCGCCCGCTTTCCGACCATTGCAGGGCGTCGGCCTTGGAGCGTGGCGCCTTGGCGTTCCACGCCTCGTATTGTCTCTGCCAATCCGCCGGCAAGGACGGTTCGGCCCACGCAAGCAGAGGTGCCAGGATCAGCAGACGCAGCAGCATGAGGCATCAGATGCCGAACGACGGCGGGACTCAACCCCGTATCGTCGACTTTCCGGCATCCATGGCATCGGCATGCGCCGTCACGTTGATGCGCGGCGGCGCCAAGGCGCTCCCGCCGACAGGCTTAGCCGATCAGGATCAGGTAGAGCTCCTTCGGACCATGCGCGCCCAGGACCAAGATGCGCTCGATATCTCCCGTCCGGCTCGGACCGGTGATGAAAGACAGCATGCTCGGCATCGTATCGCCATGGCGGGCCTGCGTGAGGGCGAGCGCCGCTCCCAGATCGGGGACGACCTGGCCGACGTCCGCCACGACGACATGGACGTGCGGCAGGATGGAAAGGGCGCGACCGCCGGAAGTGGCGCTCGAGACCAGGATGGCGCCCAGCTGGGCGACGATCGCTTCGCAGGTCGTCACGCCGGCGTCGCAACCCTCGAGGCCCTGCTTGTCGAAAGAGGCGTCCGCCTCCCAGGTGACGCAGCCCAGTCCGGCGACGGCGGTACGGGCCAGCGGAGCGCCATGGTAGGCGACCTTCTTCCACGCCTTGGCTTGCGAGAGCTCGGCAAGCGCCCGGGACGCGGCGGCCTGGTCAGGCACGCGGATGAGCACGGCCTTCAGCTTGGCCAGCTGTTCCGCCAGGATCGTCAGGCTGGCCTCGGCGGTTTCCCCGCCTTCGGGCAGCCAAGGCTTGGCGACGGCGGAAGTCTTGCCGGCGGCGGCCTCGCCTTTCAGGTGGGGCTTGGGAGCCTTGACCTTCAGGGCCTCGCGGATGCGGGCGAAGATTTCGGAACGGGCGTCAGGCATGGTCTTGGTTCCACTGGTCGCGGAAAGAGCGGGCGGGGGACTTGGGCAGGTCGCGCGTCTTCATCCACGCGCCCATGTAGGGCAGGGGGAGTTTCTGGAGCAGGGGCAGGGTCGCCCGGAAGATCCGTCCGCCCGCGGCGAAGAGCCAGGGGCGCTGGATGACGAAGTTGAAGCCGTGATGGAAGACGCGGTCGAAGAGCGTCGGCGACTCCTTGGCCGCGTTGCGACGGTTATGCAGCAGGTGGTGATGCAGGTCGATGCGCACCGGACAGGCGTCGGTGCAGGCTCCGCAGAGCGAGGAGGCGCCGGAGAGGTGGTTCCACTGCTTGAGCCCGCGCAGGTGCGGGGTGATGACCGAGCCGATGGGGCCTTGGTAGGTGGTGCCATAGGCCAGGCCGCCGATGTTCTTGAAGATCGGGCAGACGTTGAGGCAGGCTCCGCAGCGGATGCAGTGCAGGGCGTCGCGTTGCTCCGGATCGGCGAGCAGGCGGGTGCGGGCGTTGTCGAGCAGCACCAGGTGGAACTGCTCAGGGCCGTCGCATTCGCCCTTCTTCCGCGGTCCGGAATAAAGCGTGTTGTAGCAGGTCATCGGCTGGCCCGCCCCGGCGGTGGCCAGCATGGGAAGCAGCACCGAAAGGTCGTCGAGCTTGTTCACGACCTTCTCGATGCCGGAAAGGGCGATATGGATGCGCGGCAGGGCGGCGGTGAGGCGGGCGTTGCCCTCGTTCTCGGTGATCGAGATCTGGCCGGTCTCGGCCACCATGAAATTGGCGCCGGTGATGCCGATGTCCGCGTCGACATAAAGCTGCCGGAGGTGGCGGCGGGCGATCATCGTCAGCTCCTCGGGGCTGTTCGTCGGCGCGGTGCCGAGATGCTTGGTGAAGAGCTCGCTGATGGCCTCGCGCTTCACGTGCATGCACGGGAAGACGAAGTGATAAGGGGCTTCGCCGCGGAGCTGCTGGATGAACTCGCCGAGGTCGCTCTCGACCACGCCGTAGCCGGCCTTCTCCAAGGCGTCGTTGAGATGGATCTCCTCCGAAGTCATGCACTTCGACTTCACGATGGCCTTGGCCTTCGCGTCGTCGGCGATCTTCAGGATGATCGCGCGGGCCTCCTCCGCGTCGCGGGCCCAATGCACCACCCCGCCGTTGCGCTCGAAGTTCGCGACGAATTTCTCGAGGACGTTGGCGAGGTCGTTGACGGCGCTCCACTTGGCCATCGAGGCGGCGTCGCGGGCCCGTTCCCAGTCGCGGTAGCGGGCCTTCTGGAGGTCGCGGTTGACGTAGTAGCCGCCCAGGGCGGTGCGGATGAAGGCGCGCTGGTCGCCGTCGGCGGCGCTGACCGCGGCGTCCTTCAGGAAGATGGCTTTGGAGTCGGCCATGGTCTCAGGCGTCTTGGGCCAGCACTTCCGAGATGTGCAGCGGCAGGATGGGTTTGCCTTCGCGGGAAAGCCAGCCGCCGATCTGCAGCAGGCAGGACGGGTCCGAAGAGACGACGTAATCCGCGCCGGTGCGGGCCAGCGCGCCGCCTTTGACCTGGACCATGGCGGTGGAGATCATGGGGAATTTGGCCGAGAAGAGGCCGCCGAAACCGCAGCAGGACTCGCCTTCCTCGGACTCGATGAACTCGAGACCCTTGACGGCCCGGAGCAGCTGGCGAGGCTCCTCCTTGAGGCGCAGCTCGCGGAGGGCGTGGCAGCCGTCATGGTAGGTGACCTTCTTGGCGAACTTCGCGCCGACATCGACGACGCCGAGCTTCTTCACCAGGAACTCCGAGAACTCGAACGTGCGCGCCGCCAGGTCGTCGGCTTCGGCGGCATGCGGCGTGCCCTTGAGCAGTTCGGGGTAGAACTGGCGCATCATCGCGACGCAGGAACCCGAAGGCCCGACGACGACTTCCGCGCCGCGGAACACGCCGAGCGCGCGGATGGCCGCCTCGCGGGCGACGTCCCACTGGCCGGAATTGAACGAGGGCTGACCGCAGCAGGTCTGGGCCGCGCGGAACTCCACCTCGTGACCGAGGCGCTTCAACACCTTGGCCGTCGCCAGGCCGACCTTGGGGGTCAGCTGGTCGACGAAGCAAGGGACGAAGAGAGAGACGCGCACGGGATCAGCGGAGGAACGCTTCGTGGAGGCCGCCGTCGACGGTGATGACCTGTCCGGTCGTCTTGCTGAGGCGATTGGTCACGAGAAGGAAGTAGGCTTCGGCCTGGTCGGCGGGGGTGATGGGATTCTTGGTGAGGGTGCGATCGGCGTAGAAGCGGGAGAGCTTCGTGGTCAGCGAATCGGTCGCCTCGTCATCGGTGTAGGGAATGCCGTATTTAGCAAGCGAGGCGATCACTCGGTCGCGGGGGAACATCGCCGAACCCTGCACGACGGTGGCCGGAGCCACGCCGTTGACCCGGATGAGGGGCGAAAGCTCCATGGCCATCTCGCGGACGAGGTGGTTGGCGGCGGCCTTCGAGGTGTCGTAGGCGACCGAGCCCTTCTTGGCCACGGCGGCGTTGGCGCTGGTGGTCAGGACGAGGTTGCCGCGCAGACCCTGTTCCTTCCAGGTCTTGAAGGCTTCGTCGGCCACGAGGTAGCTGCCGGTGACGTTGAGGGCGAAGGTGAGGGCCCACTTGTCGTCCGGGATGTGGCCGGTGGTGTCCGGGGAGACGAAGATGCCCGCAGTGACGCAGATGGAGTCGAAACCGCCGTAGGCGAGCGCGACCTGGTCGAGCATCTTGCGGATCGAGGCGC
>JBDLWC010000222.1:0-5571 GCA_039804485.1 Verrucomicrobiota bacterium | reverse complement strand
CCACGAGATCGCCGACCTGACTCCCGGCGCCTATGTCATCCGCTGGAAGCACCGGATGAAACTCGCGGCGAACCGCTTGCCGCCGCCTTACCGGCTGGAAGTGACCAACGCGCGCACGGGGGTCGTCCGCCGGAGCTGGGACGTGCCGTTCCCCGTGACGGAGCGGATGACGGCGCACGCGCTCGTCTTCTGCCCGACCGAGGAAGATTGCCGCGATCCGCTGGCCGTCACGATCGTGCCGAAGAACGGAGTCGCCCGGGCTTACTGCATCCTGGACTATTCCCTCGCCAAGGCCGGGCTGGAGATCGACGCGGATCGCGACGGCGCCATCAAGCCGGGCGAGTGCGCCACGTCCCGCCAGCCGCTGCGCCTCTGGATCAACGACGATGCCGACGAATCGGAGTGGCAGGCGAACGGAGACCGGCCCGCGGCCGGCGGCCGGCTCGACGCCGATGACGCCGTGATCAACGGACTCCGCGACCTGGTCGACTTCTTCCCGCTCAACCTGCGTCTCGCCGACCTGATCCGCGAGCATCCGCCCGAGGAGGGCTACGCTTATTTCCTGCGCCAGAAAGACCGCGCGCTGGGTTTCGTCTGGACGTCCCTGCAACCCGGTCAGGTCGGCCGCATCCATCGGGAGCCGGACTTGAAAGCCTTCGGCCGGACCTTCGCGGAAGGCCTCGGGGCGGCGCAGGTCGAGCAACCGGATCCCGCGGGCATGGTCGAAATCCCCGCCGACTTCCTCCGACGGATCCAGAAGTCCGGACAAGGGGTCGTCCTGCTGGAAGGGCGGCGCGCGTCGGCCGAGCCGCTGGAGCTGGTCGTCGTGAAGGGCGGCGCGGAGATCATGAACCTGCCCATGCCGTTGCGCGTCATGCCGGTGGAGACGATGTACCGGCGTCTCGCCGCCGCCGGTCGGCCGACCACGCCCGGTGAGCCGGCCGGACTGCCCGACGCCGAGCTGGGCGAACGATGGTTCTTCTTCCTGCATGGTTACAATGTCAGCGCCGACAACGCCCGCGGCTGGCAGGCGGAGACCTTCAAGCGGCTCTATGCGCTGGGCAGTCGCGCGCGCTTCGTGGGCGTGACGTGGGACGGCGATACGGGGTTGGACTACCACCGCGCGGTTTTCCAAGCCTTGGAGACCGGCGTGTCCCTTCCGGCGCGCCTGCGGCAGTTCGGCGCGGACGAGCGGTCGGTCGTCGCCGCCCATAGCCTGGGCAACGCCGTGGTGTCGCGGGCGGTCCAGGCCGGCTACACGCCGGCCCGCTATCTCATGCTCAACGCGGCCCTGCCGGTGGAGTCGGTATCGCGCGAGGACGCGACCGCCGCGCAGGCGCGGGAGATGACGGAAGCGAATTGGCGGCCCTATGAGCGGCGGCTTTACGCGAGCGAATGGTGGAAGAAGTTCGCGCCCGAAGACCCCCGCCGCGCCCTGACCTGGGCCGGGGCTTTCCGTCGGGTCAAGGAAGCCGGCGTCGCCGTGAATTATTATTCGGAAGGCGAGGACATCACGGTCTGCCCGGTCGGCATGAAGTCCGCGTCGGTGCTGGGGACTTTCTGGGACGGACGGACCTTGGACTACGGCGCATGGAAGACCCAGGAGCTGCTCAAGGGCGTGGACTGGACGACCTCGCTGGGGAGCCTGGCGATGCGGGCGGATCAGGCCGGCTGGGGTTTCAACCGCGCCTGGAATCTCCGGAAGGTCACGTCCGGGCCCGGCCGGACCGAAGTGCGTTACGAACGACGAGCTCCGGCGCAGGCGGCGGCCCTCGCCGAGGAAGCCCTGATGCGCGAACCGTTCTTCCGTCCCTTCCTGGGCAGCGTGCTTGGATCGGGGGCTTCGGAGCAGCCGGAGGTGATGTCGCCGACCGCTTGGCACGAGGCGCTCGCGTCCGGGGTGCCGGCGATGTCCTACGCGATCGGCGGCATGCCGATGCGAAGCCTGGCGGCGCTCGGCGTGCGCCCGACTCCGGCCAGGAATTTCTCCCTGGAAGCGGAAGGCCGGGCCAGGGACGTCCGCTGGCCGAGCGAAGGCCACCGGAAGAAGCACGAGGTCGGCCGATGGCTGCATAGCGACTTCAAGAACGTGGCCTTGCCGTTCGTCCACCCGCTCTACGTCTCGATGATCGCCGAAGGAGGCCTCCGATGAGCGCCCTGCGTTGGTTGCTCTTGACCTGGCTGGCCGGTGTCCGGCCGATCTCGGCCGGAGAGCTCGCGCTGCGATTCGCGGACGAGTCCGGTCGGCCCCTCGACCGGGTGTCGGTCCGTGCCTTGCTGATGACCGAAGACGACCCGCGGGCGCAGAGCATGGATGACGCGAAAGGGCTCACGAAAGCCGACGGATTTTTCCGCTTCGAGCCGCGCAAGCAGCTGACGATGCTGCAGGCCCAAGGAGAGCGGGCGGGCTTCTATGCGGTCGACCTGCGGACACCTGCGCGCTTCTCGCGTCCTGGTCCGGGCGGGTCGTCGGTCTGGACGCTGACGATGCCGCGGAAGATCAAGCCTATCCCTTTGTGCGCTTTCCGCCCGTGGCTGTCTCGTGGTAATGGTCAGTTCCGGCGCGACGTATGGATCGCCTATGACCTGCGGTTGGGTTCGCCGCTGCCGCCTTTCGGCCGGGGTGAGGTGGAGGACTTCCGCTTCCAGGTCACGGCCGTCATGACGGGATGGAACGCCCCGCGCGCCTACGTCGACGAGCAGCGGCGGATTCCGCCCGCGAAGCTTTGGGACGAAGAGACGGTTCGCGACGTGTATGGTGTCTGGCAGGCCGAGTTACGCCTGGCCTTCCCGCATCCCCAGGCCGGCATTCTTCGCTCGGAGCAATTCTGGCCTTACGCCCGTTTGAAGATGCCGCACGCGGCTCCGGCCGCCGGTTACCGACCGGACTTCAAGGCCGTCCACGTGAGCGACCGGCCGGCCGACGAGGCCGAGGATGAGGTCGGCTATTGGCTGCGCACCCGGGTCAAGACGGATGACGCCGGGAAGATCGTCGAAGCGCACTACGCGAAGATCGTCGGGCCGCTGCGCTTCACCCAGGCCACCCTGGGTTTCACCTATTGCTTCAATCCGACCCCGTCGGATCGCAACCTCGAGTTCGACCCGAAAAGGAACCTTCTGCGCGCGCCGCCGGACGCGTCCGGCGAGCAGCTCGCCTCTTATCAGGTGGGCGACCCCTGAGCCCGGCCGGTCAGGCTCAGAGGATCAGCATCGCGTCGCCGTAACTGAAGAAGCGGTATTCGCGACGGATCGCCTCGGCGTAGATTTCCTTGAGCCAGGCCACGCCCGACGTGTCGCCCGGGGTCAGGAAGGCTCCGACGAGGCAGAGCAGGGTGGACTGCGGCAGGTGGAAATTGGTGAGCATCAGCTCGCAGCAGCCGATGGTCTCGCCCGGGCGGATGAAGAGGGAGGCCTCGGCGATCCAGTCGCCGGCCGGCGCGTTCCCGAATCCGCCGCATCGGCGGAAAGCGTCCTCGGAGGCCCGCACGGAGGTCGTGCCGACCGCGAGCCGCGGCCGGCGGTCGCGCAAAGCGGCCATCGTGGCGGCGGGGATCCGGTAGGCCTCCGCGTGCATGCGGTGGTCGTCGAGATTCGCGACGGTGACGGGCTGGAAGGTCCCGGGACCGACGTCGAGCACCAGGTCGAAGGCGTCATGTCCCCGCGTCTTCAGCGTGGCGAGCAGTTCGGGCGTGAAGTGCAGCCCCGCCGTCGGGGCCGCCGCGGCGCGGGCCGCGGAAGGGTCGGCGTACACGGTCTGGTAGCGGTCGGCGTCGTCCGACGCTTCGGTGTTCCGTTCCTTGCGGGCTTCGACGATGTAAGGCGGCAAGGGCAGTTCGCCCGCGCGCGCGGCCAGCTTCTGGACGTCATCGCCTTCCGGCAGGTCGAAGCGCACGCGGTATTCGCCGTTCCGCGTCTCGACGGCGACCGCCCGGATGCCGTCGACGATGAAGCCCGCGGCGTCCGACGCCCGTTTCCCGGGTCGCAGCATGCACCACCACTCGCGCGGATCGGTGGTCGGCCGGAGCAGCAGGCACTCGACTTTGCCGCCGGTCGGGCGGACGCCGTGGAGGCGGGCCTTGAGCACCGTGACGTTGTTGCGGATCAGCACCGTGCCGGGCGGCAGCAGGTCCGGCAGCTCGTGGAACATGCGATGTTCCACCGTGCGCGTCGCCCGGCGCACGACGAGCAGGCGCGAGCCGTCCCGTCGCGGCGCCGGCGTCGCGGCGATGCGTTCGGGGGGCAGTTCGAAGTCCAGCTCCCGCAGCTCCATCGTTCAGGCGCCGGTCTTCGGCGGCGTGAGCAGGAGCTGTCCGTCGATGGCGCGCAGCTGGACGAATTCCTGGCCGGGCGTGGCCTTGCGGAGCTCTTCCTCCACGGCGGACAGCTTGGCGTCCATGTCGTCGATCCGCGCGACGAAGACCGCCTCCGGCGTCGAGGGAATCGCGCAGGCGCCGTATTCGCGCATGGTGTGGTGGCTGAGCAGGATGTGCTCGAGGCGCTCGAGCAACGAGGCTTCGAGGGCGTTGCGCAGGCCGTGCTCGCGCACGATGAAGGCGCCGAGGACGAGGTGGCCGTGCAGGTTGCCGGCGCGGGTGAAGCCGGCCTTGGCCATGCCGGGTTCCAGCCGGGTGTATTCCTGGATCTTGCCGAGGTCATGCAGGACGGTCCCGGCCACGGCGAGCGAGGCGTCGACTTTCGGATAGAGCGGCAGGAGGGCCTCGGCGCACTTGGCCATGCGGAGCGTGTGCTCGAGCAGGCCGTGGCGGTAGGCGTGGTGCATGCCCGTCGCGGCGACGGCCTCGTAGAAGCGGTCGCCATGCTCCGTCAGCACGGAGAGCACCGTCGCGCGCAGGCCTGCGTGCGGGATGCGTCCGACGATCGCCAGCAGCTCGGCCTTCATCTTGACGGGGTCCTGCGTCGAGACCGGGGTCAGGCGGCCCATGATCGCGGGGTCTGATTTCTCCGCTTCGGTCAGCGCGGCGATCGCGTCGACCTTCAGGTCGGGACGGCCGTTGAAGTCGCCGACGACGCCGCCGACCCGGACCGCGTTGCCGGCCTTGAGTCCGGCCAGCAGGGGCTTCACCGGCGATTCGCCGAAGACGCGGATCTTGATGTCATCGGTGGCGTCCGCGATGACGGCTTCGAGGTAGGCCGCGCCGGTCTTGGCGGTACGGGTGGAGATCTCCCCGAGGGCGCAGATCGCCTGGAAGCGGGATCCGACGGGGGAGTTCTTGCTTTCGCGGAGGGTGAGGAGCGGCTCGGACATGGGCCTCATCCTGCCGCCCGGCTTTGCGGGAACAATCTCAGATTTATCTTCGCCCGCCCGGCCGGGGCCCCTGCGTCCGGATTATTTCCGGAGCGTCCACTTCATCCCGCCGAGCACGTGCTGCACGAATTCGGCTTCGGAGAAGGATTCCTTGGTGTGGCCGAGCGCGGTGTAGAACATGCGCCCCTGACCGACGTCCTTGCACCAGGACATCGGGTGATGGTCGCCCATCTTGCCGCCGGCGTAGCTCTTTTCGTCGATTTCGAGGAGCACCTGGTTGTCCGTCGCGAGGTGCTTGAAGTTGT
>JBDLWC010000221.1:0-11838 GCA_039804485.1 Verrucomicrobiota bacterium | reverse complement strand
CGTGAGTTCGAAGCGCGCCTGACGGGCCTGCTCGAACTCCGCCTCCCAGCGCAACGACGCCAGCCGAAGGGCTTCGGCCTCCTCGGGCGTGGACGTCAGCTGATCCTGCCGGGTCGTCCGTCGCTCCGACGTGTAAAGCAACAGGCTCGCCACCGCCAGACCGACGCAGAGCAGGACCAAGACGGTCGCCCGGCAACGCGCCCAAAGCCCGGCCCAATCCCGGCCGCGTCGCGGCGGCGGAGAGGGGATGAAGCCGGGCGCTGGATTCGGGGTGCCTTGGGTCATGGACGAGCCGGCAACTTTGTCGCTGGCGGTTTGTTTGCTTTAATAGTTCCTTACTCTGGTTCATCAAAGAATCCCCTTCAACCTTGGAAATGGCTCAATTCAAGCGCATCGCCGTCGTCGGCGCCGGACTCATCGGCGGGTCCATCCTCCTGGCCGCCGCGCGTCGTCGGCTGGCGGGTTCGCTGGCCTGTTGGTCGCGGTCGGAAGGCTCGCGGACCACCCTGCGCGGCTTCGGCGTCGCCGAAGTCTTCGATGACGCGGCGGCGTGCGTGCGCGGCGCCGACCTGGTGGTGGTCACCACGCCCGTCGACACCGCGGAAGAAACCTTCCGGGCGATCGGCCCCGGCCTGGAGCCCGGCGCGGTCGTCACCGACGCCGGCAGCGTCAAGGGCGCGATCCTGGAGGCCGCCCGCGTCCTCCCGGCCGCCAACCCTTTCCTCGGCGCCCACCCGATGGCCGGCGGCGAGAAGGCCGGAGCGAGCCATGCGGCCGCGGAACTCTTCGAAGGGCGGGTCTGCTTCCTGACCCCGCGCGGCGACGAACCCGCCGAAGCCCTCCGCGCGGCGCGCGCCTTCTGGTCGGGCCTCGGCTCGGTCTTGCACGAGACGGACGCGGGCGAACACGACGAGATCGTCGCGGCCATCAGCCATGTCCCCCATGCCGCCGCCTCCGCGCTCATGCTGGCCGTCATGGACCAGGCCGGCTACCGCCGCTTCGCCGTCGGCGCGGGGCTCCGGGACACGACGCGGATCGCGGCCGGCGAAGAAAACCTCTGGGTCGGCATCCTGCTGGCCAACGCCCGCCACACGGCGGCCGGCCTGCGCGACGTCGAACGTCGTTGCGCCGAACTCCGGGCCGCGGTGGAAGCCCGCGACGAAGCGACGCTGCGGCGGCTGCTCGCCGACGCGCGCGTCGCCCGCCAGAGCCTCGATCGCAACGCATGAGCCCGTCCCTTGTCATCCGGCCTTTCACCTCGGCGGCCCGCGGGCTGGCGCAGGTGCCCGGCTCGAAGAGCATCACGAACCGCGCGCTGATCCTGGCCGCGCTCGCCGACGGAGCGACGGTGCTGACCGGCGCGCTGTTCAGCCGCGACACCCGGATCCTGATCGCCGCCCTCCGCGCCCTCGGCTTCACGGTCGAGGCCGATGAGCAGGCCTGCGTGATCCGCGTCGAAGGGCTCGGCGGCCGCATCCCTCACCGCCAGGCGAAGCTCCATGTCGGCAACGCGGGCACGGCCGCGCGTTTCCTGACCGCCTTCCTCGCGCTGGCTCCCGACGGATGTTATGAGCTCGACGGCGACGAAGCCATGCGGGCCCGGCCGATGCGCGGCCTGCTCGACGCGCTCACCGCCGCGGGCTGCCGGGCGCTGACCCCGGAAGGGAAGCCCGCCGTCGGCTTCCCCTTCACGCTGCACACCACCGGTCGGCTGAGCCGGCTGGAAGTCGACGCTTCGGCGTCGTCGCAGCTTCTGTCGGCCCTCCTCATGATCCTGCCGCTCGCGAAAGGCGCGACCGTGCGGATGAAGGGCGCCACCGTGTCGGAACCCTTCGTCGAGATGACCGCGCGGATGTGCGCGCAGTTCGGTCGTCCGTTGGTCAAGGACGCGGAAGGCGCCTGGTCGTGCGCCGCCGCCGGACCCTACGTCGCCCCGCGGCCGGCTTACGCCATCGAACCTGACGCCACCGCGGCCAGCTACTTCCTCGCCTTGCCGGCGGTGACCGGCGCTCGCTCGGCCATCCGGGTCGAAGGCTATGCCGACGGCGGATTGCAAGGGGACACGGCCTTCGCGGCCGTGGCCAAGGCGTGCGGAGCGGACCTGGCCGACGCCGAGGGCGCGGTCATCGCGCGCAGCTGGACGGCGCTGCGGGGAGGAGATTTCGACTTCAACGCCTTTTCCGACACCTTCCTGACCTTGGCGACGGTGGCGACGCTGGCCGACGCCCCGCTCACCATCCGGGGCGTCGCCCACACGCGCAAACAGGAGACCGATCGCGTGCTGGCGATGGCGACCGAGCTAGAGCGGCTGGGCATCCGGGTCAGTCCCACGGCGGCCGAACTCCGCGGCGACGACACCCTTTCCTCGCTGACCATCTATCCGGATCGCGCCGCCCTCCGTCGCGCCGCGGCGAGCGGACCGGTCTCCATCCACACCTACGAAGACCACCGCATGGCGATGAGTTTCGGCGTGCTGGGCAGTTTCGATCTGTTCGGTGACGGACGTCCGTGGATCTCCATCGAGGATCCCGGCTGCACGAGCAAGACCTTCCCCCGGTTCTTCGAAGCGCTCGAGGCCCTGCGGACCCGCTTCGTGCGCGTCTCGGTCGACGGCGGGGCGGCTTCCGGCAAATCGAGCACGAGCCGCCGCCTGGCCGTGGCCCATGGCCTGCTCCATGTCGATACCGGCGCCCATTACCGCAGCCTCACCCGCGCGCTCCTCTGCGCGGGAGTCTCGGCCGATGATCCCGCCTCGGTCGAAGCGGGCCTCGGGCGGATCCGGCTTGGCTCGCGGCTGCTGCTGCGCCAAGGCGCGCATTCTTCCGCCGCGACGTTGGACGGAGCCCTGCCGGCCGATGAGGAACTGCGCACGCCGGAAGTGAACGCCGCCGTCTCCAAGCTGGCCGCCCTGCCCTGCGTCCGGACCTTCCTCCTGGAGTACCAGCGTTCGCAGGTCCGTCTCGCCACCGACCAAGGCTTCGCGGGCGTGGTCATGGAAGGCCGCGACATCGGTTCGGTCGTCATGCCCGACGCGGAAGTCCGGATCTTCCTCGAAGCCGACAGCGAAGCCCGCTCCCTCCGTCGCGCCGCCGAAGGCCAGGCTGACGCGGTCACGCAGCGCGACCTGCTCGACTCCACGCGCAAGACCGCTCCGCTGGTCTGTCCGCAGGGCGCGTATCGCCTCGACAACACCCACCTGCCCCTGGAGGCGGTCGTGGCGGAGATCGGCGGCCTCATCCGCGCCGTCGCGACGTCCCGATGATCCTCGAATCGCGCAACCTGATCTACCGGGCGGTCTATCACGGGGCGCGCTCGTTCATCGAAGTCTTCTCCACGTTGGAAGTGGAAGGCTGGGAACACGTGCCGACGGGCGCGTGCCTGTTCGCCTCGAACCATCAGAGCATGCTCGACCCGCCCCTCGTGGGCTCGTGCCTGCCCCGGGAGATCTCGTTCATCGCGCGGCGCTCGCTCTTCGACAATCCCCTCTTCGGCTTCGTCATCCGCGCCTGCCACTCCATCCCGGTCGACCGCGGCGAAGCCGACATCGGCGCCATCCGCGCGGCGTTGGGCGCCTTGTCCTCGGGCGAAGGACTGCTGATCTTCCCCGAAGGCACCCGCAGCGACGACGGCGTCATCGCCGAACCCAAGGCCGGCGCCGGACTGCTGGCCTGCAAATCAGGCGCCCCCGTGGTGCCGATCCATATCCGCGGGGCGCGTGACGTCCTTCCGCGCGGCGCGCATTTCCCGGTCGGGTCGGCGCGGATCAGGGTGCGCTTCGGCGCGGCGATGACGCCGGCGGAGTACGATCCGGGACGCGATCACCCCAACCGTTCGGTCGAAGCGTCGCGTCGGATCCTCGAGCGGATCAAGTCCCTGCCGGATTGCTCCGAGCCGGGACTCTGAAGGCTCAGGAGATCCGCTGCGGCATCACCACGCAGAGGAAGTCGTCCTTCAGTCCGCGCAGCACGCCGGGGGACATCTCGTCCTTGAATTCGAAATCGAGTTCGTCCTCGGTGAGCGCCTTCAGCGGGTCGACGATGTACTGAGGATTGAACGCGATCGTGACGTCGGGGCCTTCGTATTTCACGGCGATCGGCTCATGGGCCTCGCCGCTGTCGGACTTCGCGGAGATCTCCAGGTTCTGGGTCTTCTTGGAGACGCTCAGACGGATGGTGTTGTTGCGGTCGTCCGTCATCAGGGCGGCGCGGTTGACGCTCTCGAGGAGCTTCTCGCGTTCGAGGCGCACCTTGGAGCCGGCTTCCTTCGGGATCACCTGGCGGTAGTTCGGGTAGTTGCCTTCGACGACCTTGGACACCAGCTGGATGCGGTCCACGAGGCCTTCTTCGTTCTTCGGGATGTCGATGGTGAAACCGACCTGGCGTTCGTTGTGCGAGACGTGGGCTTCGCCGCCGGCCTTCAGCAGGCGCATCAGTTCGATGATGGTGCGGGCGGGCAGGATGAGGGCCAGGGTCTTGTCGCTGCCGGCCAGCTTACGTTCGCATTTGGCGAGGCGTCGTCCGTCGGTCGCGACCACGGTCAGCTTGCCCTCGGCGAACTCGAAGAAGACGCCGTTGAGGATGTAGCGGTTCTCGTCGGAGGACTGCGCATAGCTCACCTTGCGGAGCATGTCGCCGAGGTCGTCCTGGTTGATCGAGATGGTTGGCTGACCGGTGAAATTGGAGATGGGCGGGAACTGGTCCGCCGGCAGGCCGGCGACCTGGAAGACGGAGCTGCCCGAGGTGATCTTCACGCGGTCCTTGCCCGTCAGTTCGACGATGGTGTCGCTGCTCGACAACGCGCGCACGATCGGCACCAGTTTCTTCACCGGAAGGGTGATCCGTCCGGGGGTGGAGACGGAAGCCTTGATGCGGCAGCAGATGCCCAGGTCGAGGTTGGTCGTGGTCAGCGTGACGGTGTCACCTTCGGCTTCGATGAGCACGTTCTGCAGGATCGGCATCGTCGCGCGGCTGCCCACGACGTTGGTGACCGAGGAGAGGCCGTTGAAAAAGTGGTTCCGGTTGACCTTGAACTTCATGTTGCGAGCAGAATTGAGCAACGAGGCGGGGTGAAGCAACCCCTCATTGCCCACATTCCCGGACATCCTGTATCTGGTTAATCTCTCTTTATAAATACCCGTAGCACCAGCAGGGGGCGGAATCCCGTACATAGGTTCGCAACCTGCTGACGGAGGGCGTGATGGGAAGAGGCGCCGGCTGCGTATGAAGCGTGAATAACCTCAGGCTTGCTCACATCGGGCCGTCTCAACGAGTTGCCCGCCGCCTATTCACACCTTGGACACAGGTTCGTCGTCGTCGTCCGGCGCCGGGTCCATCTCGCTCTTTTTCAGCAGGAAAATGTGACGGAAGATTCCATAGCCGATATAGCCGAGGAAGATGGCCGGGAAGGAGTACTGCGGGAAACGGAAGATGACGGCGCCGCCCACGATGATGAGGATGAAGACGCGGGCCCGGGCGCGGGAGGTCCAGTCGACCTTCTTGAAGCTCGGGAAGCGCACGTTGCTGACCATCAGGAAGGAGATGATCAGCATCAGCGGGAGGAGCGTCCAGGACCAGGCATGCAGGGCCTGCTCGAAGGGGTCGGGCTGGCCCGTGGTCGTCATCACCTTGGAGAGCACCAACACGAGAGAGGCGATCATGCCGGCGGCGGCCGGCGAGGGCAGACCCACGAAATCGCCGCCCGCGACGCGCTTTTCGTTGCCGGGCACCAGCGGGGTGGTCAGGACGTTGAACCGGGCGAGCCGCACCCCGGCGCAGAGCAGGTAGATGAAGGCCAGGAGCCAGGTGACCAGCTGCACGTCGTCCGTGGCCTCAGGCTTGATGACGAGGAAGCAGGCCATCAAGGCCGGCGCGACCCCGAAGGAGACCGTGTCGGCGATCGAGTCGAACTCCGCGCCGAAGAGCGATTCGCGTTTGGTGGCGCGGGCGACGCGCCCGTCGAACAGATCGCAGATGCAGGCGAACAGGATGAACCAGACCGCGTTGTTATAATGTCCGGCCCGGCCGGCGGCGTCGAGGGTGGTGAACCGCGCCTCGATGCAGTGCTTGATCGAAAGGAAGCCGCACAGCATGTTCCCGGCGGTGAACAGGTTCGGCAGCAGGTAGATCCGGGCGGCCTCTTCGGGCGAGGCGTACGGGGGCTTGGAGGAGGGGTTGCTCACGGTCAGGATTTCGGGGGTTCGTCGAGGTATTTCCAGAACCCGCCTTCTTGTTCGATCCGGGCTTCGTCTTCCGGAAATGGCAGGTGGGAGCGGAACGCGAAGTCGGCGTAAGTATGCCGGTGCAGGACGTAGTGGGCCATCAACGAGCCTTCGGCGGCCTCGAAATAGATGCGGAATTCACCGACGCGCAGGCGATGATAGGTGTGGCCTGCCCGTCGCACCGTACCCAGTTCCGAGCTGCCCCGCAGGAGGTCGTCCGGCGTCAACGAGGTGAAGGCCTCGACGACCTCCATCTGCTCCAGCGTCGGCAGTTTGGCGAGCTCGCGCATCGCCTGGTCGCTGAAGTTTACTTGATACATCGGGACGCGTCAGCAAACGGCTCCCGCCGTCGTTCGGCAATCATTCAGTTCGGCGCAGCCAGGTCGCCACGAGCGAATCCGCCTGTTTTTCCACCAGATCCAGCACTTTTTCGAAATCGTCACCGTCGCCATAGTAAGGATCGGGCAAGGCCCGGTCGCCGAGGAGCAGCTTCAGGCGGCCTTGGTATTCCGCGGGGCAGCGCCGACGCAGCTCGTGGAGGTTGGCTTCGTCGGCGGCGAAGATGAGGTCGAACTCGACGAAGTCGCTCGCATGCACCTGCCGGGCGCGCAGCCCCGTCAGGTCATACCCGCGCGCCGCCGCGTGCCGGATGGAGCGCGGATCCGGAGCGTCGCCGATGTGGTAGTTCTCCGTGCCCGCGGAATCAAAGCGGATGGCGAGCCCTGACCGGCGGGATTTGACGCGCAGGACTTCTTCCGCCGTGGGGGAGCGACAGATGTTCCCCATGCACACGAGCAGGACTTGCCGAGGTCGCCCGAGGTCGGCCATCGGATCAGACCTTGCCGCCAAAGCTCTGGTGATCGTCGAGGTCGAGCACGTCGAACCACGTCACGATGTCTTCCCGCTTGGCGCCAGCCGGGGTCGCCGACTGGTATTCGGTAACCTTTCCGCGGCCCGAGGGGCCGCCGGGCGCCCGGGATTCATGAAAGGCGCTGAACGCGGCGATTTCATAGGCCTGCCGAGGCTTTTGGGCGTGGGCGTGCAGCCAGGCCAGGATCTCCCCATCTCCTAAGCCCTTGTAAATCTGAGATTTAAGTGCATCCGCGTCTATGCCAAGGAAGTCCAGGACGTGCCGGTCGAGGGAGCATCCGTAGGTATACTCCCCATTTTTGCCGGCTTGAGTCGCCCGGGCCTTATCAATCATGCGCGGCAGGATGACCAGGCCTCCCAGGCGGACTCGTGGGCTGCGAGGGGGGTGTTGGGTCAGATCGTAGAGGTCGTGGGCCATAGGGGCTTAAAACATTACCCACCCCGCCCTACCCTGCAAGAAAACTGGCTGTTTTGAGGGTTTGCCAAAATGTCACACCTGCTTTTACTATCCTGCAGATGGCCAACCTCGCCGCCAGCCTCGCCGCCCATCCCCTGACAGGGGAATGTTTGCTGGGCTGTGCCGCGGTGTTCCTCGCGGCGGCCTTGCTCGATGTCTGGACCTCCAAAGACGGCAGCGGCAGCCGGTCGGCTTCCGGGCTTTGGCTCCTCCGCGGCGGCTGGGTCCTCCTGACGGCGATGCTCGCCTATCAGGGGCTGAGGTCGCACGCCTTGCCGGTGAGCAGCCCGGCGGAGGTCTTGCTGGCGATCGCCTGGGGCGTCTCCGGCTTGGCGCTGTTCTTAGACCTTACTTTCAGCCACCGACTCCCGACCTGGGCGATCGGCGGCGCGACCGCGGCCTGTCTTCTCGTCGCGGCGAAGCTGGGCGTCGTGGCGCCGGCGCCTGACGCCGGCGACAAGCCGCTCATCGTCATCCATGTCGGCGCCGCCGTGCTCGCTTACTGTCTGCTGGGGGCGCAGGCCCTCAATTCCGCCGCCTACCTTCTGCAGGACCGGGCGCTCGCGCGTCGTCGCTTCGGCGGCTTCTACGCCTTGCTGCCGGCGCTGGTGCCGCTCGATCGCATCGGCGGGCAGCTCATGGGCGCCGCGGTCTGGCTGCTCGGGCTTTCGATCGTCATCGGCGTCACCGATTGGGCGCAACGCGACCTCGCGCTCGTGGCGGCGCCCAAGCTCGGCGCGGCGCTGGTCACCTGGCTGGCCATCTTGGCGATCACCGTGCAGCGCCGGCGTCATCGGCTGGCGGGGGCGCATTACGCGCGCGCTTCGCTCGTGGTCTTCATCCCGGCGCTGATCGCCCTTTACCTTTCGCTTCCCGCGGCCCGATGAGCGACGCCTCCCGCACCTTGGTGGCGCTCAGCGCCACGCACCGCACCGCCGGCCTCGACGAGCGCGCCGCGTTCACCGTGCCGCCGGGCGGAGCCGAGGCTTTCTACGCCACCGCCCGCCGGCTGGGTCTGCACGAGGTCGTCCTGCTGGCCACCTGCAACCGACTGGAGGCCTACGCCGTCGGCGACGAAGCCGCGGCGCTGCATCTCCGCGCTTCCCTGCTGGCCGCCACCGGCGCGGCGCCGGACGTCCTTGACCGGCACTTACGGCCGGTGCCCGGGCTCCAGGCGGTCGAACATCTTTTCGGCGTCGTCTCCGGACTGGAGTCGCAGATGGTCGGCGAGGCCGAGATCGCCGGTCAGGTGAAAGACGCTTACGCCGACGCGCTGGCGCGCGGCATGACGGGCGCCGTCCTCAACCGGATCTTCCAACGCGCCTTCCAGGCCGGAGCCTGGGCGCGCACCCATACGGGGATCTCGCAAGGCCAGGTCAGCCTGGGCAACGTCGCCGTCGAGCTCGCCCTGCGCGTGTTCGGCTCGCTCGGCGAAGCGCGCGTGCTGGTGCTGGGCACGGGCGAGGTCGGCCGCCAGGTCGTGCAGGCCCTGGTCTCGCGCGGCGCCTCGCAGGTGTCCGTCGCCTCGCGCACGTTCGAGCATGCGCGCGGTCTCGCCGAGGAATTCTCCGGCGCCTCCCTGACGCTCGCCGACGCCCTCCGGCAGGCGCACGCGCACGACGTCATCATCGGCTGCGCCACGGTCGAGCGCCCGCTCCTCGACGCCGAGGCCCTGCGCGCGCACGTGGCGCGCCGCGAAGGCCGGCCGTGTCTCTTCGTCGATCTCGGCGTCCCGCGCAATTTCGACGTCGCCGCCCGGGACTGCGAAGGCGCCTACCTCTGCGACCTCGACGACCTCGCCGAGGTCTCCAACGCCAACCTCCGGGCCCGCCTCGCCGAAGTCACGCGCGCCCGCGCCGGTCTCGCCGAGAAGGCCGCGCGCGCCTGGGGCGCCGCGTCGCGTTCCGCCACTCCCGAAGCCTGAACCATGAAACCGACCGTCCTCATCGTCGACGACGAGAAGAACATCCGCGACGGGCTGCGCGCCGCCTTGGAGGACCGCTATGAGACTTTCGTCGCCAAGGACGCCGCGGAAGCGGCGCGCCTGATGCAGGACGTGCCGCCGGACGCCGTCCTGACCGATCTCCGCATGGCCGGGGAAGACGGCATGGCGGTGATCGAGCGCGCCCTGCGCCTGCCGCATCAGCCGGTCTGCATCATGATGACCGCGTACGGCGACGTGGACACCGCCGTCCAGGCGATGAGCCGCGGCGCCTATTGGTTCTTCCAGAAGCCCGTCGATCTCCGCCAGGTCGAGATCGTCCTCGAGCGCGGCCTCAAGGCCCGTTCGACGGAGAAAGAAGTCGTCACCCTGAAGGCGCGGCTGGACCGCAAGTTCTCGCTCGGCGAAGTCATCGGCTCGTCCGAATCGCTCCAGCGTTCCATCGAGCAGGTCCGTTCGGTCGCGTCCTCCAACGCGACCGTGCTCCTGCTCGGCGAGACCGGCACGGGGAAGGAATTGTTCGCCCAGATGATCCACCAGGCCAGCGGCCGGGCGAAGGGTCCTTTCATGGCGGTCCATTGCGCGGCGATCCCCGCCAACCTCCTGGAGTCGGAGCTCTTCGGCCATGAGAAAGGCGCCTTCACCGGCGCCAACGAGCGACGGATCGGCCGTTTCGAATCGGCCGACGGCGGCACGCTCTTCCTCGACGAGATCGGCGAGATCGACGCGACCACGCAGGTCAAGCTGCTGCGCTTCCTCGAGACGCGCGCCGTCGAGCGCCTGGGTTCGCATCGTCCGGTGGCCTTGGACCTCCGTCTCGTCTGCGCCACCAACCGCGACCTCGCGCAGATGGTCAAGGAGGGCAAGTTCCGCGAAGACCTCTACTACCGGCTGTCGGTCGTGCCGCTGCGCCTCCCGCCGCTGCGCGACCGCCAGGACGACATCCCGCTGCTGCTGACGCACTACCTCGAGCGCTTCGCCAAGGAGAACGCCGCCGCCCCGGCGCGGTTGTCCCCGGAGGCTTCGGCCGTGCTGAGCCGCTATGCCTGGCCCGGCAACATCCGGGAGCTGCGCAACGCCTGCGAGAACCTGGCCGTCCTGCGGGCCGGCAAGGTCGTCGCGGCGGGCGACCTCGATCCGCGTTTCACTTCAGCCACGCCTGCGCCGCTCGCCGCCGCGACCCTGCCGGGCGCCCATGGCCTCGACCGCATGCAGAACGAGAAGCAGCTGCTGAAGCAGGCCTTGGCGGCCGCCGCGGGCAACCGCACCAAGGCCGCGGAGCTCATGGGCATCTCCCGCCGCACGCTCCACCGCAAACTTCTCCAGTGGCCGGAACTCGACCCCGGGCCCGACTCGCCGTGAGGTGGCTGCTCTGCTGCTGGGCGCTTGCCGCCGGCGCCGCGGAGATCGGCGGCTCCGACCTGCTCGGCCCCGATCTCCTCGCGGCCATGGTCCGGTCCGTCGGACCCGTCGACGCGGATTTCGGCGGCACCCTTCCCGCCCGCCGGGCTTTCCGCGAAGGCCGCCTCGGCGCGGCGGTGTTGTTGCGACGTCCGGAGGACGCGGCGCCGGCGGCGTCCGGCGCGGAGGTCTGGGAGTGTCCGCTGGCCGCGGCCGTCGTCGTCGTCTCCGCCCACGCCTCCAACCGCTGCGAGCGGCTCACGCTCGAGCAGCTCGCCGACGCCTTCGCGCGCGACGCCCGTTCCCCCGCCCGGAATTGGAACGACCTCGACGCTTCCGCCCGCTCCGAACTCATCTCCCCGGCGGTCTGCTCGCCGGCGGGCACGCTCGTCGGCGAGATCTTCCAAGGCGTCGTCCTGGCCGGCCAGCCCTTCCGTCCCGACGTCCGCCAGCGGATCGAGCCGGCTCTGGCGGCCGACCTGCTGGCGGCCCGGTCGGGGTCGCTGATCTTGCATCCGCGAGTCTTCGAGGCGCGCGGGCGCGTCATCCCGATCGCCGACGGCCGGCCGGGAAGGTCCGCCACCGCTTACGCGCCGGACGACGCCAATGTCCAGAACGGCGACTACCCTTTGCAGCTCCCCTTGGTCTTATATGTCCGCGCGGATCGGGTCGGGGCCCTGCGCGCGGCGATCCGTTGGCTATGCTCCGACGAGGCCGCCGGGCTGCTCGCGAAGCAGGGGCTTTATCCGGCGGCCGCCTCGGCCCGCCAGCGTTTTGTCCAAAGGCTTGACACTCGCTGAGCCGTTTGGTCTGCTCTCGGTCCAACGCGCGCGTAGCTCAATGGTAGAGTACCACCTTGCCAAGGTGGCTGTTGCTGGTTCAAGTCCAGTCGCGCGCTCCACTTTAAACTGGAGCTAAAACCCGCCGAAACCCGGCGGGTTTTTCATTCTC
>JBDLWC010000220.1:0-4792 GCA_039804485.1 Verrucomicrobiota bacterium | reverse complement strand
TGGGAGTCGGGGCGACCACCTATGAACTCACCCAAGCCAAGGGCTCCTTCGGCTGTCTGGATGGGCGGGCCTACTTCCCGGACATGGCGATCACCGGCCCGCAAGCCAGGCTGGACTTGGTCGGCGAACTGGACCTGAAAGCCGCGACCCTCGACTTCGAAGGGGACTTCTCCTTGCCCCGGAAACAAGGATTTGACCCGATCGACATCATTAACCTCAACCGCGCCTTGGTCAGCCTGGCAAAAATCAAGCTCACCGGCCCACTGGCAAAGCCTGAAACCCGTAATTTTGCCACCCTCAAGGACATTATTAAGCCACAGCAGAGCAAAGACTTAGGTAAAATACCCCCCTCGCTTTCGGAATGATGGGTTGATTTGTCCCCCTGATACCCTGTATCAGAGAGGGCACACCCCCTCACGGAGGATATTACCTTGGACCTAAATAAGATTAAACAAGTCGTGGATTTAATGAAGAAGTCGGATCTTTCCGAATTCGAAATCCAGGACCAGGAATTCAAGCTGCGCATCAAGCGCGACCTCCCCGGTCGTGCCTTGGCCGCAGCTCCGGCCCCCGTGGCCGCTGCTCCGGCCCCCGCCGCCGCGCCCGCTCCGGCCCCCGTCGCCGCTGCTCCGGCCCCGGCCGCCGCCCCCGTCGCGGACCCCAGCATCAAGCTGGTGACCTCCCCGATGGTCGGCACCTTCTACGCCACCCCCTCCCCGGAAAACCCTCCGTTCGTCACCGTCGGCTCGCCGATCAAGGCCGACTCCGTGGTCTGCATCATCGAGGCCATGAAGGTCATGAACGAGATCCAGTCCGAGATCGCGGGCACGGTGGTCGAATGCCTCGTCGCCAACGGCACCTCGGTCGAATTCGGTCAGCCTCTCTTCCGCGTGAAGGTCGGCTGAGCGACGACTTCCGAGCATGAACAAGATCCTCATCGCCAATCGCGGCGAAATCGCCCTTCGCGTCATCCGCGCCTGCCGGGAGCTGGGCATCAAGACCGTCGCGGTCTACTCCCAGGCCGACGAGCAGTCGCTCCACGTCCAGCTGGCCGACGAAGCCGTCTGCATCGGGCCCGGCCCGAGCAAGGACTCCTACCTGCGCGAGGATCGCATCATCTCGGCCGCCGAGATCACCAACGTCGACGCCATCCACCCCGGCTACGGCTTCCTCTCCGAGCGCGCCGGCTTCGCCGAGAAGTGCGCCGCCGCCAACATCAAGTTCATCGGACCCAGCCCGGAAGTCATCCGCAAGATGGGCGACAAGGCCGTCGCCCGCCAGACCGCCGCCGCCGCCAAGGTGCCCTGCGTGCCCGGCACGGACGGCCCCGTGGACAACCAGCGCGAAGCCATCAAGGAAGCGCAGCGCATCGGCTTCCCCGTCATCGTCAAGGCCGTCGCCGGCGGCGGCGGCAAGGGCATGCGCATCGTGCACAACGCCGCGGCCTTCCCGAAGGAATTCGAAAGCGCCCGCGCCGAGGCCGAGAAGGCTTTCGGCGACGGCCGCGTCTACATCGAGAAGTACATCGAGCAGCCCCGCCACATCGAGTTCCAGCTCCTGGGCGACGAGCACGGCAAGGTCATCCACCTCGGCGAACGCGACTGCTCCGTGCAGCGCCGCCACCAGAAGCTGATCGAAGAGTCCCCTTCCCCGTTCCTCACCCCGAAGCTCCGCGAGGAGATGGGCAAGGTGTCCGTCCGTCTCGCCGAGACGATCGGCTACCAGAACGCCGGCACGATCGAGTTCCTCGTCGATAAGCACGGCAAGTTCTACTTCATGGAGATGAACACGCGCATCCAGGTGGAGCACGGCGTCACCGAAGAAGTCACCGACATCGACCTCGTCCGCCGCCAGATCCTCATCGCCTGCGGCGAGAAGCTCGAGCTCTCCCAGAAGGACATCAAGATGACCGGGCACGCCATCGAGTGCCGCATCAACGCCGAAGACCCGGCCCGCAACTTCGCGCCGAGCCCCGGCACCATCGGCCTCTACTACACGCCCGGCGGCCACGGCGTCCGCGTCGACTCCCACTGCTACTCGGGCTACGTGATCCCGCCCCTCTACGACTCGATGGTGGCCAAGCTGATCTCGGTCGGCGCCACCCGCCAGAAAGCCCTGGACCGCATGCACCGCGCCCTCGGCGAATACATCATCCGCGGCGTCCACACCACGATCCCGGTCTGCCGCGCGATCATGAAGGACCCGGCCTTCCGCCAGGGCGGCGCGACGACGAAGTACCTCGAGGACTTCTTCGAACGCACCCCGAAGGAACTCTGGTCCGCCGCACCGCTCACCTGAGCGGCGCCGCCGCACCGATGAGCGCCCCGTCGCGCCCGACTCCCGCCGTCACCGCCCGCCTCAGAACGGGCGGTGATTGTTTACGCTTCGCCAACCGGCTCTTCAGGTCGGCCGGCGTCGCGCACGGCCAAGGGTTCGTCAACGCGGAGGAGGAGTCCCTGACCCTCATGGGCCACGCGACCGGCCTGGCCTGGGAGAAGCTGCCGGCCTGCTTCGAGCGCGCCCTCACGGCCAAGGAGAAGGCCGCCTTCCTGACGCTGGTCGAACGCCGCGTCTTCGACCGCGTGCCCACGGGCTACCTGGTGGGCGAAGCGTGGCTGGGCGGGCACCGTTTCCGCGTCGACGAGCGCGTGATCATCCCCCGGTCCTATTTCGTGGAGCTCATCCCGGAGGCCGTCCCGCAATGGCTGCCCCCGGCGGCGCAGGTGACCGACGTCGCCGACGTGTGCACGGGCTCGGGCTGTCTCGCCGTCCTGCTCGCGAAACGCTTCCCCAAGGCGCGCGTGCACGCCACCGACCTTTCGGCGCAGGCGCTCGAGGTCGCCGCGCTGAACGTCGCCGACCATAAGCTGGCGAAGCGCGTGACGCTGCACGAGACGGACACGATGACGGCGCTCGCCAAGGGTCCGAAGTTCGACCTGATCCTCAGCAACCCGCCCTACGAACCGGAAGGCATCTACCGACGCCTGCCGGCCGAATTCAAGAAGGAGCCGAAGGACTCGCTGGTCTCGGGCAAGGACGGCCTCGACGTGATCCGCAAGCTGCTCGCGCAGGCGCGGGAGGCGCTCAAGCCGCACGGCATCCTCGTCATCGAGGTCGGCGGCCTGCGGCAGGCGATGCACCGGGCCTGGCCGAAGCTGCCGATCATGTGGCTGCCGACGGCCGACGGCTCGGACTGCGTCTGCCTGCTCCACGCGGCCGACCTGCGCCGCGAGCTGCCGTCACCAGGCGCGCGGCGCGGGCGCTGATTCGAGCCGTTGCTGCGCGGCCGCGTTCAGCTGCGGGAAGAAATCCAGGCCGGTCAGCTCCTCGACGCGCCGGATGCTCACGACATAGCGCGTGAGCTCGACGTCGCGCCACTTCTCCTCATGCGGCACGAGGTAGGCGATGGCGCGCAGGCCGCGGGCGGCCTCGTCATATTCCGAGATCACCATCCAGAACGCGGCCGGGACCGGGATCCGGCCGAAACGGCGGTCGGGCGGATCCGGGAAGACCGGCCCGACCTGCACCCAGACCGTGCCGTAGCGGGCGACGTACCGCTTCATGATCCGCTGCTCCATGTCCTTCCACAGTCCGGCGTTCAGCGCGTGGAGCTGCGGGACGATGTTGCTCAGCAGGAACGTCTCCTTCTGGGCTTCCTCGCCGTGGCAGACGGAGATGGCGTAATTAGGGGCGAGATGCCCGCGGTCATAGCCGGAGCGGACGTATTCCGAAGTGGTGACGCGCGCCACGGTCCGCGGGTCGCTCCGGAAGCCCGACGGGCGCTCGCGGTGGACCTCGGGACACGGGAAGACGCGGTAGGACGACCAGCGCGGGCTAGGCAGCCGGTCGTCATAGCCCACGGTGTAGCCAAGGTTGACCAGCCGCTTGAGTCCGACCCGGTCCGCCGGTTCGCCGTAAGGAGCCGTCGCCAGCGCGGCGGGCGGCGGGGCCGGCACGATGTCGCCCGTCACCACGA
This sequence comes from Verrucomicrobiota bacterium, assembly GCA_039804485.1. Taxonomy (GTDB): domain Bacteria; phylum Verrucomicrobiota; class Verrucomicrobiia; order Opitutales; family UBA953; genus UBA953. Next base: position 816 of record JBDLWC010000220.1, on the reverse strand, counting down.
CGGTGCGGTCGGCGAGCTGATCCAAGGCGTCCACGACGGTCCGCGGCGTGGTGCCGTCCTCGCGGACCGTGTCGACCGCGTCGAGGACGCGCTGCTCGATGGCGACCTTGGCCGGGCGCTCCGACAGATAATAGACCAGGCCCAGGAGGCCGGTCGCCAGGAAGACAAGCAGGCAGACCCAGCCGAGGAAGCGTAGCAGGTTCCGGATCATGTCAGCGGGTCAGGTAATAGCACTGCCAGACCCAGTGCGCGACAAGGAACGCCACGAAGGCCAGGCGCAGGCGGCGCGACCGGTCCGGCTCGACATGGAAGCGCAGGCGCAAGGCGTCGCGCCGAAGCCAGAAGACGGCCGAGTGGATCGTCCAGGCCGCCGCGAGCGCGACGACGAGGCAGAAGCCGGGGTGGAACAGGAACGCCTGTCCCCAGTCCAGGCGCACGAGCGCGCGGGCGCAACGCGTCCCTCCGCACCCCAGGCAGGGCAGCCCGGTCAGACGCATGAAAACGCACGAGGGCAGGCTGAGCCCCGTCAGGAACCAGCCCCACGCGAACACCGCCCCGCCGAGGAAAACGCCCGGCCAGACGAGCTCGTGGTTGAGCTCGCCGGGATAGGCGGGTCTGCGGATCAGGCGGAGCAAGGGGTCAGCCGGCTACCTTGGAGAAGATGGCGGCGAACAATGCCGCGTAGAGGCCGCAGACACAGCAGCACGGCACCACGACCAGCGAGATGACCACCTTCCACCAGGCGAGCCGATGCACCTGCGAATGCGCGATGATGGCCGCCACGAGCTGCCAGGGCATCGCGACGTAGTTGAGGCA
>JBDLWC010000219.1:0-3661 GCA_039804485.1 Verrucomicrobiota bacterium | reverse complement strand
CGAAAAAACCCTGGCCTCCGCAGGCATCCGTACGATTTGGCGTCGACGGAGCTGGGACGCCGCGCTCTTCCCGCACGCCACGCGCGGGTACTTCCCTTTCTGGGAACGCATCCGCGCGGCCGGCTGAAACCGAAGACGCCTCAGGGCAGTCGCAAGGTGGCGGTCGGCGTGGCGGGCACGTCGAAGCGGTCCGCCAACCAGGCCTTCAGCTGGGCCGGCGTCGCCGGCGTCGGGACCGCCTCCAAGACCACGCGACCGTTGACCGTCACCTTGACCGGACGGGCGAGGTCGCCGACGAGCCCTTCGCGCAAGCGCACGATCAGTCCCGGAGGAACGTCGCCCTCGAGGACGATTTCCTGGCCCCGGGCGGTCGCGACGATCTTCTGACCCGGCTTCGCGACGCCGGCGGGCAGTTCCAGCCAATAGAAGCGGTCATGCGTGACGCCGGTCTGCACCCAGACGATCTTGCGCGGCCACGCATCGCGGGCGAACTTCGCCATCCACGGCAAAGCCTCGGCGTCCTTGCGCTCCATCCAATGCGGCAGGCCCTTATACACGCGGCCGAGATGCTCGTAGCCGGCGGGATCGTCGCGGCGCAGGCGGCCGAACTCCGCGATTTTCTCCGCGACGACCTTGTTGCGGTCATAGGCGGCGTCGGCGCCCCCGACGAACATCGCGAAAGGCAGGTTACGGACCCCGAGGGTGTTCACGCCGTTGGTATGCCCGGCCATCATCGCGGCGGCGGCGAAACGGTCGGGGATCCGCGGAGCGAGCTGCCAGACCCCGTCGCCCCCGGCCGAATATCCGAGCAGGTAGACCTTGTCCGGATGCACCCCGCGCACGGCGATGAAGTCCTGGATCAGCCGGTCGAACAGCCGGTCGATATGCGGCTCGTGCCAGAGATTCCACGTGTCGGTCGGGGCGCGCGGCGCGACCACGATGCCTTCGGACGGAGCGTAGAGGCGGATCTGGTTGCGCCACTGCTGGTCGTTGACCGCGGCGGGCGCGTTGCCGCCGCCGTGCATCGAGATCCAGAGGCTGCGCTGCCCCTCCGGTGCCAGGTTGAACTCCCGCTCCAGCCAACGCAGGGACTTGTCGCCCAGCTTGATCTCACGGGCGGCCACCTCGGCGGCCCGTTCCGTGATGAGTTCTTCCTGCCGACGGGACGCGGCCTGCTGCAACGGCGAAGGCAGCGGCGTCAAAGCCCAGGCCGGACAGTGCCCGGCGATGAGCGCGCAGAGGAGGACGCGGATGCCACGGACGGATCGGAACATACCCTCGGTCTAACCCACGCGCGCCCGGAGACGAGCCAACTTACGAGCCCGGGCAACCGCGTACCTTGACATCGGTCACGGCAAGATGCCCTCAGTCCGCAGCTGTTCGCAGCCAGCGGCGATTGGGGTTGTTGCATGCTTCCGCCGGGACATAATTCCCCCAACCCCCTATGAAGATGCGCTTCGCCGCCATTCTTGCCGCCCTGCTGCTCCCTCTGGCCGCCCTCTTCGGCTCGGATGCGCATGCCAAGCTCTCGCCGCACCAGCGGGCGATCCTCGAGGCGGCATCCCCGCCCGGCGCGCCCTACGCCTTCAGTTTCGAAGCACCCGCCGGACCGCGGTTCTCGGAGGCGGAGATGGCCGCCCAACGCGAGGCGGCCAAAGGCGTGATGCCCATGGTGATGAAGGCGTTCGAGAGCGGGGCCGGCGAAGTGAGGATTCCTCCGGGCGATTATCGCTTCGGACAGGAACGACGCGTGGGCAACAAGACGTTCTTCCCGCTGCATTTCGAGAACCTGCGACGGGACGCGGCGCACCCCTTCGTCATCGATGCGACCGGCTCGACGTTCTGGTTCGAACTGGATGACCAGCAGATGCCCCCGGGGCATCGCTGCGTCGGTTTCTTTGATTGCAGCAACATCGTCCTGCGCGGGGTCATCATCGACCGGGCGACCCGCGGCGCCATCGAGGGTCGCATCACCCAGATCGACCGGGCGGGGAATCGTTTCGAGATCCAGCCCTCGCCGGGCGTGATCGTCCCCGCGACCTACAAAGGCGACCAACGGCTGCTTCCGCATAAAAGCGATGGCCGCTTCTGCGCCCCGTTGTATGACCTGCAGCAAGGCGTCCATAAGCTCGACTATCAGGACATCCGACCCTCCGAAGGCGGGCGCTACTGGGTCACCATGAAAGACCCGGACCTGATGGAACGCATCCATGACGCGAACTGGGGACGCGCCTTCGGGGAGCTGGGCGTGCTGCGGGTAGGCGACGGCCTGTCATGCCTCTACACCTCCGCGATGGGCATCCAACTGGACGACTCGGCCAACCTCACGATCCAGAACGTGCAGCTCTACGTGGCCAAAGGCGGGCTGGGCGAGAACGGCGGCGAAGGCGGGCATCTTTGGAAAGACTGCTACTTCGGACCCCGACCTGGCACCAGCCAGTGGAAAGGCGCCGACGGCTTCCTGTGTCGCGCCACCCGTCATGGCACCACCATGGACAACGTGACCCTCCGGCATACCGCCGACGACCTCCAGAACCTCCACGGCATCTGGGGCAAGGTACGGTCAGCGGCCGGCGAGCAAGTGACCCTGGAGACCAACGCCAGCCTGCGCCCGACGCTCAAGAACGCCCGCCCGGGCGACCGGCTTCGCTTCATCCACCGCCAGACCGGAGCCTTCCTCGGCGAGGCCAAGGTCAAGAGCCTGACCGGCTTCGTGGTCACCCTCGACCGGGACGCCGCGCCGTTCGCCGAAGGCCAGGCCGAATGGCTCGACCACGAATGCGCGGGCTGGCTGGTGCAAAACTGTCGCTTCGAGGACAACTTCCAGACGTTCGGCATCATGTCCGGCCCGGGCACGTTGCGCGGCTGCAGCTTCGTCCGCATGGGCAATGCCGTCAGCCTGAACACCGGCATCGGCGTCGTCGGCGGCCTCCCCCGGGATATCATCATCGCCGACAACGTCTTCACGGACGCGAATCCTCGGCCGAACCGTTCTTCGATCGAAGCCCGGGCTCACAACGGCAGGGGCCAGGACGGCGTCCCGCCGATCGAGGGCCTCCGGATCAGCGGCAATTCCTTCACGCGCAGCGGCGGACCCGCGATGAACCTCGTCGGGCTCAAGGATGCGCGCATCGAAGGCAATCGCATCGACGCCCCCGTCGGAGCCACCGTCATCGCCAGGCCGGACAAGCCGGCCGCGCGCCAGGCGATCGTCATCCGCCTGAGCACCGGCGTGGAGGTCAAAGACAACGCGTTGTCCGACCAAGGGAAGCACACCCTGCCCCATGCCGGCACCGGCAGCAACCTGCTCGGCCTGGAGTCAGCCCGCGATATCACCTTGGATGGACGACGGCTGCCCGACACCGCGCCGAATCCCAAAGGGAAATAAAGCCCCCCGCCCCACAGGCCCTCCGACAAGCCGACGGAGGTCGAAGCGACGGAGCGGCCGCAATACGGGGTCAGGCCTTCACCCAACCATGCGATGCTGGCACCCTACTCATATCTTCAGCATCAGACTTTCAGGAGCAACGGCCCGACCGCTCCTTAGACCCCCTCGCTACAGCCTGCAAAAGCGCTGGCACGGCAGGCGGACACCGCTCACGATCTAAGCTGCTTCACCCATGAGCCTTTCAACGTTTACGGCCTCCAGGTTGCCTCTCGG